>NZ_QJRK01000038.1:0-69750 GCF_003205245.1 Pseudomonas sp. MB-090624
TTGCCATGAGGCGGGTGAAGTCCCAGTGCGAAGTGTCGCCCAGGCCTTCAGCGATCTGCCACACGGCGTTGGCGATGTCGCCGATCACTTCAACCTGCGGGAAGTACACGGCATCGACTTCGGCGGAGCGGAAGTTGATATGGATGACTTCGGTGCCGCCACGCACCATGAAGAACGGCGGCTTCTCGATCACATCGTGGCCGATGTTGACGATCAGGTCCGCCGCTTCGATCGCACGGTGCACGAAATCGCCGGACGACAGCGCAGCGTTACCCAGGAAGCGCGGGCTGCGCTCGTCAACCACACCCTTGCCCAGCTGGGTGGTGACGAATGGGATACCAGTATTATCGACCAGTTGCTTGAGGACCTTGGCGGTCATCTTGCGGTTGGCGCCGGCACCGATCACCAGGATAGGGCTACGTGCGGTGCGCAATTTCTCGATGGCAGCTTCAATGGCCACGTGCTCGGCCAGCGGGCGGCGGTGCAGGCTGCGCGGGATCGGCAGCGCGTCGGTCTGCTCGGCGGCGATGTCTTCCGGCAGTTCCAGGTGCACGGCACCCGGCTTTTCTTCTTCAGCCAGGCGGAAGGCTTCACGCATGCGCGAAGGGATGTTGTCGGCCGAAGCGAACTGGTGGGTGTACTTGGTGATGGGGTCCATCATGCCGCACACGTCGATGATCTGGAAGCGGCCCTGCTTGGACTTCTTGATCGGCTTCTGGCCGGTGATCATCATCATCGGCATGCCGCCCAGGTAGGCATAGGCGCTGGCCGTGACCAGGTTGGTGGCACCCGGGCCGAGGGTCGACAGGCTGACGCCGGTCTTGCCGGTCAGGCGACCGTAGGTAGCCGCCATGAAGCCTGCAGACTGCTCGTGACGGGTCAGTACCAGTTTGATCTTCGACTTGCGCAGGGATTCGAGCAGGTCGAGGTTTTCCTCACCAGGAATGCCGAATACATACTCGACACCTTCGTTTTCCAGACATTGCACAACGACATCGGCGGCCTTGGCCATTTAGGGTACTACCTCAAAATCTTTGGGGGATTGCAGCGAAATCGGCTGCGTGACTGAGATGTTGCAGGATGTCTCAGTGGCGCGCATCGTAGGCCCTCTGGTTAATAATAATAAATATATTGTTATGATGCGTGGCATCACAGTTCGTTATAAATGCAATGACTACGAAAGGTCGTACGCCCCAATGAACCTCAAGGCACTGCGTTGCTGCGTCGAAATCGTCCGCCAAGGCAGCTTCACCAAAGCAGCGCAACACCTGCACATAGCCCAGCCTGCGTTGAGCATGGCGGTTACCCGGCTGGAGGAAGAGCTGGGCGTGACCCTGTTCAACCGCACCACCCGCAAGGTGCTGCTCACGGCCGAGGGCGAGCAGTTCCTGCCACGCATTGCCTCGGCCCTGCGCGAAATGGATGTGGCCCGGCAGGAGCTGCGCGACATGGCGGACCTCAAGCGCGGCGAAGTACGCCTGGGTATCCCGCCAATGTTCGGCCTGCACTATGTGCCAGGCTTGATGAACGCGTTCCGTCAGTCGTACCCCGGTATCGCCATGACCGTGTTCGAGGGCAGCGCCGCCGACATCGGCCAGCGCCTCGAACAACGGGAAATCGACCTGGCGTTGCTGGAATCGCGGCGCGTACCGCTGGACAAGGAGTCGATCCTGCTGGGCAGCGACGAGATGCTGGCGTGCATGCACCCCGACCACCCTTATGCCGGCAAGGCATTTCTCACCGCCGAAGACCTGCGCAATACCGACATGGTGGTATTCGACCGGACCTTCGTGCAGCGCCACCTGCTGGACGCATTTTTCGCCGAACACGGCATTACCTACCAAGTGGCCCTGCAGAGCAATTTCGTCTCGCTGGTGGTGCAGGCAGCACTGGACAACATGGGCGTGGCCACCCTGCTGCGCTCGGTGCAGCAGCGTACACCGGGCATTGTCGGCGTACCCTTCCGCCCGGCACAGCAGATGAGCTTCAGGTTGTGCTGGCGTTCAGGTGAATACCTGTCGCTGGCCAGCAAACGCTTCATCGATTTCGCCGCACAAACGCATTACCTGGAGCGCTGATCGGCGCCTGGCCCCTGGTTTGAGCGGCGGCGCTGCCTCGACGTTGCGCCCACCGATTGACTATCATCCCGCCTTGAACGTTTCAGCATGTTTCAACATAGGCCCAACAAGGGATTCAGATGTCAGTCCAGCAACTCCCCCCGCCGCCCAGCAAAAGCGCCGTCGCCAAGATGGAAGCCGCCATGGCGCTGGGCAGCTTCGCCATCGGTACCGGTGAATTTTCCATCATGGGCCTGATGCCCGACATTGCCAGCAACCTGCAGTTGAGCGAACCGCAAGTGGGCCACGCCATCAGTGCCTATGCGCTGGGGGTCATGGTCGGTGCGCCGACCCTGGCGATTCTGGGCGCCAAACTGCTGCGCAAGCACATGCTGCTGCTGTTGATGCTGCTGTATGCGCTGGGCAACCTGGCCACCGCCCTCGCCCCTTCCTTCAGCGGCCTGGTGGCTTTCCGCTTCATCAGCGGCCTGCCCCACGGTGCCTATTTCGGCATCGCCGCGGTGGTGGCCTCGAGCATGGTTGCCAAGGACCAGCGTGCCGGGGCCGTGGCCCGGGTGATGCTGGGCCTGACGCTGGCCATGCTGCTAGGCAACCCTGTAGCCACCTTCCTCGGCCAGTACTTTGGCTGGCGCTCGGCGTTCGTGCTGGTCGGCGTGATCGCCCTGTGCACCATTGCCTTGGTCTGGCGCTTCGTGCCCCAGCCGCACGATGAGGTGCGCAGCGACCCACGCAAGGAACTGCGCGCCTTTGCCCTGCCGCAAGTGTGGATGGCACTGGGCATCGCGGCCATTGGCTTTGCCGGCATGTTCTGCGTATTCAGCTACCTGGCGCCGACCATGCTGCAGGTGACCCAGGTCGCGCCGCAGTGGATTCCGTTCGGCCTGGCGGCCTTCGGTGTGGGCGGTATCGTTGGCAACATTGCAGGCGGCAAGCTGTTCGACCGGTTGCAATTCCGTGCGGTGGGGTTGGTGCTGGTTTGGTCGATCGGCGTGCTGCTGTTCTTCACCGTCGCCGCGCAGGCGCTCTGGAGCCTGCTGCTGGGCATCGGCCTGGTGGGCACCATGATCGCCCTGGCGGCACCGTTGCAGATCCGCTTGATGGACATTGCCCATGAAGCGCCAAGCCTGGCCGCAGCGTCGAACCATGCCGCCTTCAACCTGGCCAATGCGCTGGGGCCTTGGCTGGGCGGTATGGCGATTACCGCCGGCATGGGCTGGACCAGCACCGGCTACATCGGCGCGGCTACCGCGCTGGTCGGGCTGGGCATCTACCTGCTCGCCCGGCGGATGCGTGGCGGGCATTGACCCGGCAGCGGTGCTGGGCAGGGGTAGGTTCAGCGTCACACGGCGTTCGATGAACCTCCCCCATTACTGAACTCACTACCATCAGCACCAGCCGCAGGCTGGGTTCATCCCTTCCCCTTCCTAGGAGATCACGATGCAATACGTAAAGCTGGGTAGCACCGGCCTGGATATTTCCAGGTTGTGCCTGGGTTGCATGACGTTCGGCGATCCGGATGCCGGCACCCACCCCTGGACCTTGAACGAAGAGGCCAGCCGGCCGATCATTCGCCATGCCGTCGAGCAAGGCATCAACTTCTTCGACACTGCCAACAGCTACTCTGCCGGCACGTCGGAAGTGATCGTCGGCAAACTGCTGAAGGCCTTCACGCGCCGTGAAGAAACGGTCATCGCCACCAAGGTGTTCTACCCACCGAACATGGGGCAAGGCACCCACCGGCCCAATGAACAGGGCTTGTCCCGCAAGGTGATCATGGCCAGCATCGACGCCAGCCTCACGCGCCTGGGCACCGACTATGTGGACCTGTACCAGATTCACCGCTGGGACTACCACACGCCCATCGAGGAAACCATGGAAGCCCTGCACGACGTGGTCAAGGCTGGCAAGGCGCGCTACATCGGCGCTTCGTCGATGTATGCCTGGCAGTTCGCCAAGGCTCAGCAGGTAGCGGCCAGCAACGGCTGGAGCCGCTTCGTTTCGATGCAGAACCACCTCAACCTGCTGTACCGCGAAGAAGAACGCGAGATGATCCCGCTGTGCCTGGACCAAGGCGTGGGCTTGTTGCCCTGGAGCCCGATGGCCCGCGGCCGCCTCACGCGCCCCAACGGCCAGCAGACCGACCGCACCCGTAGCGACCTGTCCGGGCAGTCGTTCTATAAAGATACCGAGGTCGAAGATGGCCGGGTCATCGATGTCGTCGAGCAGATTGCCGGCGAACGGGGGGTGCCAATGGCCCAGGTCGCGCTGGCATGGGTGTTGGGCAAAAACGGCGTAAGCGCACCGATCGTCGGCGCCTCCAAACCCGCCCATCTGGATGATGCGCTGGCCGCGCTGTCGGTGCAGCTCAGTGCCGATGAAGTGGCACGGCTGCAGGCGCCGTATATCCCGCACGCGGTGGCAGGCTTCAAGTAGCGTGGGCCATTGCCAGCACGCCGGGTATGCCCGGCGTGCTGGCCAATGACGATGAAAGTATTACAATGCGCGTCCTCGCATTTGAATATTTTCTCTCATGAAATCACTGCTTTATGCCGTAACTCTACTGTTTTCCTTTAGCTTGCCCGCGTGGGCCACACCCCCTGCCACCTTCACCGAGGCCAAGGTCGTGGCCAAGCAGAAGGTGTACCTGGACCAAGCCAGCAGTGCCATGGGCGACCTGTATTGCGGCTGCAAATGGACCTGGGTCGGCAAGTCCGGTGGGCGGGTCGATGCGGCGTCGTGCGGCTATCAGACGCGCAAGCAGCAAAATCGCGCCGAGCGCACCGAATGGGAACACATCGTGCCGGCCTATACATTCGGCAACCAGCGCCAATGCTGGAAGAACGGTGGGCGCGAGCATTGTGTGGACAGCGACCCGGTGTTCCGCGCCATGGAGGCCGACCTGTTCAACCTGTACCCGGCCGTGGGTGAGGTCAATGGCGACCGCAGCAACTTCAACTACGGCATGGTCAGCGGCAACGCCGGCGAATACGGCCAGTGCACCACCAAGGTGGATTTCGCCCAGCGCGCCGCCGAGCCTCGTGACGAAGTCAAAGGCCTGGTGGCCCGTACCACCTTCTACATGTACGACCGCTATCGCCTGAACATGTCGCGCCAGCAGCAACAAGTGCTGATGGCCTGGGACAAGCAGTACCCGGTGTCAGCGTGGGAAAAGGAGCGCGACCGCCGCATCGCCGCGATCATGGGGCATGCCAACCCTTTCGTCAGCGGCCAGCGCAAGTGGACGGCGGATTACAAACCCAGCGGGGTTGGCGTGGCGCAAGCGGCGCCCGCCCAGGCACCAGGCAAGCCGGGCCAGGCCAATGCCGGGGCGCCGGGTTCGGTGCTGGGCAACCGCAACAGCCACGTCTACCACCTGGCAGTGGGCTGCCCCGGCTACACCCAGGTAGCGGCCAAGAACCAGGTCAGTTTCGCCAATGAAGGTGAGGCGCAGGCGGCAGGTTACCGCAAGGCCGGTAACTGCCGCTGACGGCGCCGCCTGTGATCAGCCGTTGACCAGGTTCGCAGGCCGCTCCCCCGCCAGCGCGCTGAGCAGGTTGTCCACTGCACAGCGCGCCATGGCCTGACGAGTCTCTTGTGTCGCAGAGCCGATGTGCGGGGTTGCTACCACGTTGTCCAGCTGCAGCAGTGGCGAGTCAACCGCCAACGGCTCCTGCACGAACACATCCAGCCCTGCACCTCGGATACGCTTGGCGCGCAACGCGTCGATCAGCGCAGCCTCGTCCACCACCCGCCCGCGGGAAATGTTCACCAGAATCGCCTCGGGCTTCATCAACCCCAGCTCACGCGCACCGATCAGCCCTTCAGTACTGGCACTGAGCGGCACCGTCAGGCAGACGAAGTCCGCTTGCTGCAATAGCGCGTCCAGGCTGCACTGGCGCGCAGCATGGCGTGCTTCTACGTCGGGCTTGGCGCGCTGGCTGTGGTACAGCACGCGCATGCCAAAGCCTGCGGCAGCACGCCGGGCCAACGCTTCGCCAATGCGGCCCATGCCGACGATGCCCAGCGTCTTGCCATGCACATCACAGCCAAAATGCGCCGGCCCCAGGTTGGCCTGCCAATGGCCGTCACGCACCCAGTTGGCCAGCTCCACCACCCGCCTGGCGGTCGCCAGGATCAGGGCGAAACCGGTGTCCGCCGTGGTTTCGGTCAGCACGTCCGGGGTATTGGTCAGCATCACGCCACGGCGGCTGAGCTGCGCAACGTCGTAGTTGTCCACCCCGACCGAAACGCTGGACACGACCTCCAGCTGCGGCGCCAAATCGAGCAGGCTGGCGTCCAGGCGCAGGCTGGCGCCCAGCAACCCGTGCGCCCCTGGCAAGGCATCGCGCAGGCGCGCCAGGCCATCGGGCTGGGCAATGTCCACCCAGGTCACGTCCACCTGGGCGTGCAGGCGCGCCATCAGGTCATCGGAAAGGCGCTTGTACAAGACGATTCGTTTTTTCATTGCAGTCATTCCTAAGGGTTCAGCGCCAGGCGCGTGCCATTGCGTTTGGCCCGGCCGGAGGTCTGGGAGGTATTGAGGGCGGCCGTCAGCGCCACGGCAGTCAGCAGCGCACCGCACATGAACAGGTACGAGGCGCCAGGCCCACCCGTGGCGCCATTGAGGTAGCCCACCAGCCAGGAGCCGCCGAAAGAGCCCAGCGCCCCCATGCTGTTGATCAGCGCCATGGCACCCCCGGCGACATTGGCCGGCAGTATCTCGGGCACGATGGCGAAGAACGGGCCATAGGGCGCGTACATGCAGGCGCCAGCGACCACCAGCAGCGCGTACGACCACCAGAAGTGATCGGTGCCCAGGGCATAAGAGCCATAGAACGCCACGGCAGCGATCAGCAGCGGCGGCCACACGAAGCGCTTGCGCTTTTGCACGCGGTCAGACGCCCAGGACACGCCCACCATGGCCACTACCGCCGCCAGGTAGGGCACCGAGGCCAGCCAGCCGGCCTGCACAATGTCGACGTTGGCCGCCTGCTTGAGGATCGACGGCAACCACAGCACGAAGCCGTACACGCCAATGCTCCAGCAGAAGTACTGCAGCGCCAGGATGATCACCTGCGGCGAGCGGAATGCCTCGCGGTAGTTCTTGACCGGCTTGATGCCCTGCTGCTCGGCCGCCAGCGCCTGTTGCAGGTCTGCTTTTTCCTGGGCGCTCAGCCAGCTGACCTGGGCTGGGCGGTCATCCACCAGGCGCCACCAGAAGAACGCCCAGATCACCGCCGGCAGGCCCTCGATGATGAACATCCAGCGCCAGTCGTAATGCTTGATCAGGTAACCCGACACCACCGACATCCACAGGATGGTGACCGGGTTGCCGAGCATCAGGAAGGTGTTGGCGCGGGAGCGCTCGGCACGGGTGAACCAGTGGCACAAGTACACCAGCATGGCGGGCATCACTGCGGCCTCGACCACGCCCAGCAGGAAGCGGATGCCGATCAGCATGTAGACATTGCTGACCATCCCGGTAAGCGTGGCCAAACCGCCCCAGAGGATCAGGCAGACGAATATCAGCTTCTTCACGCTGCGTTTTTCAGCGTAGATGGCCCCAGGTACCTGGAAGAAGAAGTAGCCAAGGAAGAACAACGCCCCCAGCAAGGACGACAGCACGGGCGTGATGTGCAGGTCTTCGGCCATGCCCGAGGCGGCGGCGAAGCCGTAATTGGCGCGGTCCAGATAAGCCAGGCTGTAGGTGAAGAACACGATCGGGATGATGTACCACCAGCGACGCGGTGCCAGTTTTTGGCTTTGCATGGTCTTTGACTCCTGAGCTTGTTGTTTTTGTGGCAACAGGTGATTCCGGTTACAGCATTCAGGCACTTCTGCGCAGGTCGTAGGCCTCCAGTTCGTGACGCAGCGGCAGCCCTTCCATGTCGCCGCGCGATTGCACGGCGCGGCTGCCGCACCAGTTGCCACGCGCCACCGCCTCTGCCACTGGGCGCCCCTCGAGCAGTGCGCTGAGCACGCCCACGGCGAACGCATCACCGGCGCCGACGGTGTCCACGACACGGCTGACGGCTACAGGGGCGACCTGGCCCTCGCCGTTGCCACTGCGCCAGTAGGCTCCGGCGTCGCCCAGCTTGATCACCACCAGTTCCACGCCTTGGTCGAGGTAGAACGCTGCGATATCGGCGGGGCTGTGCTGGCCCGTCAGCAGGCGGCCCTCTTCCAGGCCTGGCAAGACCCAGTCGGCTTTGCTCGCCAGGGCATTGATTTCGCGCACCATGCTGGCCTGGTCCGGCCATAGCGAGGGCCGCAGGTTGGGGTCGAACGAGATGCTGCGACCGGCTGCACGCATGGCGTCGAGCAGCCCGTGCGACAGTGCCCGGCAGCTTTCCGACAGCGCCGGCGGGATGCCCGTGGCATGCAGGTGGCGCGCTTGCAGCAAGCCAGGTTGCAGCAGCGCAGGCGACAACCGGCTGGCTGCCGAACCCCGGCGGAAGTATTCGACCGCGGGGTCGCTGCCATCATCGCAACGGGCCTTGAGCTGGAAGCCGGTGGCGCAGTGGCCATCCACTTCCACCGCCGAACAGTCCAGGCCTTCACGGCGCAGGCTGTCGAGCACGAAGCGCCCCAGCGAGTCGTCACCTACCCGGCTCAGCCAGCGTACCTTGAAGCCCAGCCGTGCAAGGCCGATGGCCACGTTACTGTCCGCGCCGGCGATACGCTTGCCGAACTGCCCGACACTGGCCAGGTCGCCGCAGTGCTCGGCGACGAACATGGCCATGGTTTCGCCAAAGCACAGCACGTCATGCTCATGCATGGGCCACCTCCTGGTCAGCACCCAGCCGCGACAGGCTGTGCACCTGGGCCCGGGTCAGGGCCAACAGGTCGTCGCCGGCCAGGGGATACTCGACGGCGCGTACCACCCCAGGGGCGAATTCGGCCAGTTGCTCGGCCCAGGCGCGCAGGTCTGATGCTTGCGGCGGCACGGCGACCAGGCGGCCGTCGGCACGGCGCTGTACGCCCTTGCAATGCACATAGCGCACCCACCGGCCAAGTTGCCGGGCAGCGTGCAACGCCACCTCGCCCTGCCAGTGCCAATTACCGATATCGAACGTCATGCCCAGGTTCAAGCCGCATGCATCGGCCTGCTCGAAGAAGCGCTGCAGGGGCTCGATTCTGCCGCCTTGCAGGGTCTGGTCGTTTTCCACCAACAGCAACGGCCCCTGCGCGGGCAGCAGCGCCGCCAAGGCCGAAAGGTCGCAGTGTTCATTGAAATGGCCCAAGGACACTTTCAGCGCCACCGCGCCCAACGCCCGCGCGGTGTCCAGTTTGTGCACCAGCGAAGGGTCGGGCACGCCCTGCGCCGTCCACAGCTCCAGCGGGGTCGAATACAGGCACTCCATGCCCAACCCGGCAATCACGGCACCCAGTGCCGCGGCATCGGGTGCACTGGCGAACAATTCTTCACGCAACTCCACCCGGCTGACGCCTGCGGCGGCCAAAAGGTCGAGAAACTGCTCCTGGCCACGTTGCCGGACAAAGTCGGCGCCATAGCTGGAGAGGCTGATGGAAACGGGGTTCGGGTACATTGTTTTTATCCTTTTGAAACCGGTTTCATTTTTATACGGCAGCGTCAGGCACAAGGCCTGCCGCTGCTTACTGGGGTCGGGTCGAGCCGCGGATGACCAGGTTGGCCTTGAATTCGATGCGTCGTGCCGCTGCGCCATCGCCGCGAAGCCGGCCGAGCAGGCTTTCGAAGGCTGCTACACCGATGCGTTCGGTAGGCTGGGCCAATGCCGTGATGCCAGTGCCGACCAGGGGGTACCAGTCCAGATCGTCGAGTGCGACCAGGCCGACATCGGCAAACAGATTGCAACCGGCGTCATGCAGGGCACGGGTCACGGCCAGGGTGGCAACACCGTTGCAGGTAAAAATGGCTTGCGGGCCATGACCCCGGTCAGCCAAGAACGCGGCCAACCGCCCTGCCAGGCCATCGCCGGTTTCCAGCACCTGCTGACGCATGCCTGGGCGGCGGCTGACCGAGGCCCCGAACGCCTGCACCCGCTCCAGGCGCGAGCTGGTGCCATCGAGCGGCTCGCTCACCGCCAGGATATCCCGGTAGCCGCGTGCCTGCAGGTGGTCCACAGCCTGCTCGACGGCGTCGGCATTATCCAGGCCGACCAGGTCGGCATTCAGTTCAGGGAGTTGACGGTCGACCAGCACCATGGGCAGGTCGCGCTGGAGGTTGAGCAGTTCGCCAGGGTGGTGCCCCAGCGTGTTCACGATCAGGCCTTCGACGTTGTAGCTCTGCAGGGCGACCAGGTGGTGGCGCTCCTGGTCGTCGTCACGGTTGGTGTTGCACACCACCAGGCTGTAACCATGCTGGCGGCAGGCGGTTTCCACGCCATGCATCACGGCTACAGAATAGGGGTTGAGAATATCGGCAACCAGCATGCCGATCAGGCGCGTCTGCCCGCGCTTGAGGCCACGGGCCATCTGGTTGGGGCGGTAGCCAAGGCGTTCGATGACCTCGGCCAGGCGCTTGGCGGTGGCGTCGGCCAGCAACTGGCGATCGCCACCGATGTAGCGCGAGACCGTGGCTTTGGAAACGCCAGCCACTCGCGCGACTTCGCTGATGGTGACCCGTTCGCGGGCATGGGCAGGCGCGTCGGTCATGGGTGTCCTTATGATTATTAGGTGGACGATGAAACCGGTTTCAATACACCAAAACTTGGTGCTTTCGTCAATATGCCGTTGGTCGGCCGAAGCGACCGGACTGGCCAGCCGGGCAAGGCCAGGTTCGGCGACACAATGCCTTCGCCGAACCTGAGGCCACCCCCTATCAGCGCAATGCCTTCACATCCCCGGCGGTAACCGCCCCTGCCTGGTTACCCCAGCTGGTCCTGATGAAGTTCACCACCTCGGCAACTTCCTGGTCGCTCAAGCGCCAGCCAAACGCTGGCATGGTGAAGTTCGACGGTGCGGTATGCGTCGCCGGTACCGTGCCGCCTGCCAGCACCACATGAATCAGCGAGGTGGCGTCCGCCGTCTGCACCACCGGGTTGCCGGCCAGGGCCGGGAACACTCGGGTGTAGCCCTGGCCATCGGTTCGGTGGCAAGCGGCACAGTTGTCGATGTACACCGCGGCGCCAGGCTTGCTGTCGTCACCGCGCCACAGGGCATCGGCCACCTGCTTGCCGTAGACATGCGGCTGGTCGTTCGGGTCGCTGGGCGGCAGGGTCTTCAGGTAACGGGCAATCGCCGTCAGGTCGGCATCGGTCATGTACTGCATGCTGTGCTCGACCACGTCGCTCATGCCGCCGAACACCGCACTGCGGTCACTGCGCCCGGTCTTGAGAAACTGCACCAGCTCGGCTTCGCTCCAACTGCCCAGGCCGTCCTTGTGATCACCGCGCAGGTTCTTGGCGATCCAGCCCTCCAGTGGCGCGCTGCCGGCAAGGAACTGCTTGCCCTCGGCCGGGTTCAGCGCCTTTTCCTGCATGGTCAGCGCCCGCGGGGTGTGGCAGGCACCACAATGCCCCAGGCCTTCGACCAGGTACGCGCCACGGTCGACCACCGGGTCAGCCGCTGCGGAGGCTTGCCAGGGCGTTGCCGCAGGCGCGAACAGGCCACGCCAGATGGCCAACGGCCAACGCATGCTCAGCGGCCAGGGAATATCGGTAGCCTGGTTGGGCTGCTCCACCGGCTCGACGCCCTTCATGAAATAGGCGTACAGCGCCTGCATGTCCTGCTCGGTGATCCGCGCGTACGAAGGGTATGGCATGGCCGGGTACAGGGTGCTGCCGTCCTTGCCGATGCCTTTGCGTACAGCCTGGTCGAAGTCTTCGAAGCTGTAATCGCCAATGCCGCTGGCGGACGGGGTGATATTGGTGGAGTACACCGTGCCGATAGGTGTTTGCATCGGCAGGCCACCGGCGAAGGGCTTGCCCCCCTTTGCGGTGTGGCAGGCCACACAGTCACCGGCGCGGGCCAAATATTCACCCTGGCGCACCTGCGCATCTTCAGCGGCAACGGCCTGGCCAGCCACGCCGGCGCCCAGCAGCAGGGTTGCGATCAACATTGTCTTCATGCTCATCGCTCCTCAAGCCTGGACCAGCGGGCCAGGGTTTTTCAGGTACTGCTCACGAATGGCCCGAGCCGACCAGTAGGTCAGCGCCGCCACCAGCCCGGTGGGGTTGTAACCCAGCCCCTGGGGGAATGCAGATGCCCCCGGAACGAACACATTGTGTACATCCCAGCACTGCAGGTAACGGTTGAGCGCGCTGGTTTTCGGGTCGGTGCCCATTATCGCGCCGCCGTTCAGGTGGGTGGTCTGGTAGCTGGCGGTGTTGAAGTGGTCCTTGACCTTCTTGCCCAGCACGGCAATGGCCTTGGGGTTCATCGCCTGGGCAATCTTGCTCAGCTTGTCGACCATGAACTGGTTCATCCTGATGTCGTTTTCCTGCCAGTCGAAGGTCATGCGCAACAGTGGCTGGCCGTAGGCGTCCCGGTAGGTCGGGTCCAGGTCCAGGTAATTGCCACGGTAGGACTGGTGGGCGCCGTGGGCGTCCATCGACACCTGATGGGTGTAATAGTCGGCCGTGGCCTTCTTCCAGGCGCTGCCCCAGGCCGGGGTGCCAGGCGGGTTGGCAGTACCGGCGATGGGCCGGCTGCCAGCCTGGTTCACCCACATTGGCGAGCCACCGACGAAGCCGTGCGGGCCATGGTCGAAGTTGTCGGCGTTGAAGTCATCGATGGCGATGCCATTGCCACCGGCGCCGATGAAGTTGTTGGTGTAGGTGTCCTTGTCGAAGAACGCCTTGACCGTGCCCATGTTCTGGTAGGCAAAGTTGCGCCCGACCACACCCTCGTTGCTCACCGGGTCGTAGGGTTTGCCGATACCGGAAAGCAGCATCAAGCGCACGTTGTTGAACTGGAACGCCGCCAGGATCACCAGGTCGGCCGGCTGCTCCACCTCGCGCCCCTGGGCGTCGATGTAGGTCACGCCGGTCGCCTTGCGCTTGCTGTCGTCCAGGTTCACCCGCAGCACATGGGCGTTGGCCCGCAACTCGAAATTCGGCACTTGCCGCAGCGCTGGCAGAATATTCACATTCGGCGATGCCTTGGAATACATGTAGCACACGTAGCCGCTGCAGAAACCACAGAAGTTGCACGGCCCCATCTGCGCGCCGTAGGGGTTGGTGTAAGGCCCTGACGTGTTGGCCGAGGGCAGGTTGTAGGGCTTGTAGCCCAGGCTGCTGGCGGCCTTTTCGAACAGCCTGGCCGACACCACGTTCTTCTGCGCCGGCAGCGGGAACGGGTTGGACCGGTCGGGTGCATAAGGGTTGCCACCCCGCCCCTCACCTACCAGCTGGCCCTTGACCGTCCAGGCCTGGCCGGACGTGCCGAACACTTTCTCGGCAAAGTCGAAATACGGTTCCAGCTCTTCGTAGCTGACGCCGAAGTCCTGGATCGTCATGCCCTCAGGGATGAACTTGCGCCCGTAGCGCTCCTCGTAATGGCTGCGCAGGCGCAACTCCACCGGGTCTACCCGGAAATGCACACCCGACCAGTGCAAGCCTGCCCCACCCACGCCCTTGCCAGGCAGGAAGGCGCCCAGTTGGCGGTTAGGCAGTGCCACGTCGTTCACACTATGGCGAATGGTGACGGTTTCTTTCGACACGTCGACGAACAGCTTCTTGCGCACGCTGTAGGTGAGCTCGTCGATTACCTGCGGGTAGCTACCCTCCGGGTAGGTGTCCTGCATCGGCCCACGCTCCAGGGCCACCACCTGCAGGCCGGCTTCGGTCAACTCCTTGGCCATGATCGCACCCGACCAGCCAAAACCGACAATGACGGCATCCACCTTTTTCAAAACAGTCGCCATGCCTCAGGCCCTCTCGCCGCGGATCGATACAGCCGGGAACGGGTACGGCTCGTTGCGCTCCACCCAGTCCATGAAGTCGGCGCGCGCGCCCGGGAAGCCGATCTGGGTCCAGCCGACCATGCCCTTGTTGCCGCCATGAATCGGGTCACAGAAGAACCCCTCACGGGTGTTCTGCACCAGCAGGCTGAAGAATACCGTGGCCGGTACCGCCTCGAATGCCAGCTCACCCGCCTCGACTTTGCCAAGTATCCGGTCCTGGGTAGCGCTGTCTTGGGCAGCGAACACTTGCCCACTGTTGGCCTTGCACCAGCCATCCACTGCAGCGATGCCCAGGCGGTAGATCTGCTGCGGGTTCAACTGCAGTTGATAGCCCAGTTCGGGTGGGGCGTCGGCGTTGAACGGGCCTTGCATGTACCACTGAGCCCCGGTCGCGTAGGGGGTATTCATCTGCCGGTCTATGAACTCGGCGGCCCCGGCTTCAAGCGCACCGGGCCCGAGGGCATCGGCAGGGATGATGCGCGCTACGGCGGCCTGCACGAAGGCCCATTCCTCGGCACTGAAGAAGGTTGGCTGGTACTTGCCCGCCGGTGGCGCTGCCGGCACCTTCGGTTCCTGCTGCGGCGCGGCCAGCAGCTGGCTGGCACCAGCCCCGAGCCCGGTGCTGGCGACGGTCACCACGGGGATCAAGGTCAAGGTCTTGCGCAGAAAGTCCCTGCGCGGGTTGTCGGGAGCATGCTCGGGCATGGTGAATCCTCATCGGCTGCGGGCGGCCTTATAAGCGCCATCTGGTGTTGTGCGGGCGAGTCTTGTTGGGCCTTCAAAAAGACAGCCGAGTAATCTAGCGCGTTCAGAAATCTTTTGAAACCGGTTTCAGTCTTGACATTGCGACCACGGGTATTGACCCGCGCATAGGCCTGGGCGACGAAGCCCATTACAATGGGCCTACCCCATTCGATACCCAGGCCATGATTCAGTCCGACCTCGACCTGTTCGGCCCTCAGCCACAACGCCTGGCAAGCGAAACCGTGCTGTTGCCCGGGTTTGCCCTGGGCGAAGTCGAACCACTGCTCGACGCGTTGCGCCCGGTGCTGCGTGCCGCACCGTTTCGGCACATGCACACGCCCGGCGGGCTGCGCATGGCGGTGGCGCTGAGCAATTGCGGCACACTGGGCTGGGTCAGTGATGCACAGGGTTACCGCTACAGCCGTTCGGACCCGCTGACCGGCCAGCCCTGGCCTGCCTTGCCGCCGATATTGCTCACCCTGGCCAACCGCGCTGCCGCCATGGCCGGTTTCGACGGTTTCACCCCGGACGCCTGCCTGATCAACCATTACCTGCCGGGCACACGTTTGAGCCTGCACCAGGACCGCGACGAGCACGATTTTGGCCAACCGATCGTTTCACTGTCGCTGGGCCTGCCGGCGGTGTTCCTGTTCGGCGGGTTGCAGCGGGCCGACAAAACCCAGCGCATTGCCCTCAGCCACGGCGATGTGCTGGTGTGGGGCGGCGAAGACCGCCTGCGCTTTCATGGCGTACTGCCGATCAAGCCCGGCGTGCACCCGCGCATGGGCGAGCGGCGCATCAACCTCACCTTGCGCAAGGCCGGTGGCTAGGCATTGCCGGGCCTGTGCAACACCGGCATGAAACAGGTTGAACGACTGCCCACCCCAGGGTTCAGAGAATAATTACACTGCCGCCCGCCAGGAGTCCGTCATGCCTTGCCAGACCTGCCGTCCTTGCCGTAGTCAACGAGTCGAATCCCTATGAAGATGCCCGGCCGTTCGCCCAATACCGCGCTGCAACTGGACTACGTTCGCGACACCCTGTTCGGGCCGGTTGCGCAGTCCGTGGAATGCCAGTGCCAACTTGCGCCCTTGAATCTGCAGGGCCGCGCGGCGCTGCGTGTACACATCTGCCCACCGCTCCCGCACAAGGTCGAGCGCGCCCATAGCGTGGCATTCATGTGGGATGGTCGCAGCTACCATGGGGTCGTTCGCGACAAGGGCAAGTGTGGCGATGGTGGGTTGAACCTGCTGGTGGAACTGCACTAGGCAATCAACGGCTGGCGCCAGCGCGCGGGCCTTCCCCCGCCAGCCAAGGGCTGAGCGGGGTTCGCGCACTCGCATCAGGCGATGGACTTCACCGGTGCAGGCGGGCGGTCACGCAGGGTATGCAATTGCTCCACCAGGTTCAGCACATCGCGGCAGGTGTTGAGGCTGCGCAATGGCACCCCGCTGAGGGTGCAGCACTCATCGAGGCTCTGGCCCTGACCGAGGCGGATGGTCAGGTTGTCACCATCGGTACAGCTGATTTCACAGCGATCTGGCAGGCAGGCATGCTCGATCAACTGCCGCAGCTCGAGCATGGAAACTCCTATCAACGACATGGTACGACCCTCTCGGTGGGATGGCCTGTTGTGAGGAAGTACGCCCTCGTGGGGCTGGGTGCCAATTGATAATGCGCATGCCACGGCGGGCGTCCATGCGCCGGGGCAATGATGATGCGGGGAATCCTCTAGCACCTTAGTGGAAGATCGCCTGCCGGGATCGGGTGTTCGGTCGCAGCAACGAACTTCACGACGAATGGTTGCGCAGGGCTTCAGTGGGGGCCGGCACCGGCCCCGCGCCCTTCTACTGCTGCAGCTGGCCAAACCGCCCGGCATGGAAGTCGTCGAACGACTCGGCAATCTCCGCCTGGCTGTTCATCACGAACGGGCCGTAACCCACGATCGGCTCGTCGATCGGCTCACCGCTGAGCAGCAACACGCTGGCGCCTTCGAGCGCTTCGACCCGCACATCCGCCAGCTCGGGGTCGAACAGCACCAGGCTGGACGGCCCGGCTTCGCGCTCACCATTGACCCGCACGCGGCCGCGCAATACCACCAGCGCCGCGTTGCGCCCGGCGGCCACCGGCAACGACAAGGCAGCGCCGCTGTTCAGGCGCAGGTCCCAGACGTCCATGGCCGTGAAAGTGCGCGCCGGCCCCTGGCGGCCTTGGTAATCCCCGGCTATCACCCGCACACTGCCGGCCTGGTTAGCCAGCGCCACCACCGGGATATCGCTGGCCAGCAGTGTCTGGTAGCCCGCCGCCGCACGTTTGTCGCGAGCGGGCAGGTTGACCCACAGCTGCACCATCTCCAGCATGCCGCCCCGCTCGGCAAAGGCTGGCGAATGGAATTCTTCATGGATGATGCCGTTGGCGGCGGTCATCCATTGCACATCGCCCGGCCCGATCAGACCGCCGGCCCCTGTGGAATCGCGGTGCTCCAGCTCGCCCTGGTAGACAATGGTCACTGTCTCGAAACCACGGTGCGGGTGCTGGCCGACGCCGCGCCGGGCCTGGGTTGGGGTGAACGCATGCGGGCCGGCATAGTCCAGCAGCAAAAACGGGCTGATGTGGCGGGCCAGGTGGTCATAGGTGAACAGGCTGCGGACCGGGAAGCCATCACCCACCCAATGGGCGTGGGGGCTGTGGTGGATACCCAGAATGGTTTTCATGAGAAGGCTCCTGTTTCGGTTTGGATCACCTTATCAATGATGACAATCTGCCGGTAGAGGGCTTTAACGGCCCACATCGTTCCACCTACAGAACAATCACCGCTGCAAGAAAGCCAGCACCTGCTCGGCTGTCATCGCCGCGTCTTCCTGCATGAAGCAGTGCCCACCGGCGACCTCCTGCGCGCTGATGCTGGCATTCAGCGACACCAGGCGCTGCACCGAGCGTGGCACGAATGGATAGGTGTGCTTGCCATAGATCACGTGGGTCGGGGTATTGATTGCACACAGGCTGGCCCACATGCGCTTGGGGAACGAGCTGAAGATTTCCACTTCGCGGCTGGGTCGGCACTTGAGCACCACGGCCTCGCCGCAATCGCCGATGGCATGCTCGACATACGCCTGCAACGCCGCATCGGCCCAGCCTTTGAAAATGCCCCGGCCCTGCAGCGAAGCCAGCGCCGCTGTGCGATCAGGCCAATGGCTGCGGCGGCTGGCGGCTTTGCGCGCCAAGGCATGACGCTGGTGCAGGCCAACCAGCGCCGCGGCGCCCATCACGCCGAGCATCCGGCGGCTGAACAACACCGGATCGAGCAGCACAGCACGGGCGAACAACTGCGGGTCACTGGCTAACATCAGCCCGGTCAACACGCCGCCGAAGCTGTGGCCCACGGCAAAGCGGGCCACTTCGCCGTATTCGCCACGGCCCGCTTCGAAGGCTTCCACGGCCAGCGCCGCTGTGCGGTTCCAACCCAGAAACGCCCCGCCATGGTCACTGTCACCGTGCCCTTGCACATCACATAGCCACAGGTCGAAATGTTCACCCAGGCGCATCAGCAACGGCTGGTAGGTCAAACAGCAAAAACCGTTGCCATGCAAGAAATGCAGCAGTGGCTTGCCGCTGGCCGGGGTTCGCCAACCACGCAAGGTGAAGCCTTCGGCGCATTCATGGGACCAGGGAATCAACTGCATGGGTTTACGGCACTCGCAACGCTAGGGGAACACCGATTCTACAAACAGCAGCGGGTACAGTGAAATCACCAGCAGCAGGGCCATCAGGACATTGAACAGCATCAGCCAGCGCGGGTTCTGCAGCAGGCATGGCGGGCATTCCACTTTCAGTGAGGGTGCTGCCACACTACCGGAGTCGCTTTCCTAGGCGACCACTACAGTTACAACAAATTATGCAGATACACATTACTGTGCTGCCATTCTGGATCAAGGAAGCCGTCTCATGAGCCTTTCCATTCGCCCTGCCGCGCCTGCCGATGCCGCGCAGATCCTCAACTTCATCACCGAGCTGGCCGAGTACGAGCGCGCGCGCCACGAGGTGGTCGCGACCCTGACCGATATCGAGCACAGCCTGTTCGGTGCAGGCAGTACAGTGCACAGCCTGGTCTGCGAACGCGATGGCCAGGCGATCGGCTTTGCCGTGTATTTCTACAGCTATTCCACCTGGCTGGGGCGCAACGGCATCTACCTGGAGGACCTGTACATCACCCCCGAACAGCGCGGTGACGGGGCTGGCCGCCAGTTGCTGCAGCACATCGCCCGCGAGGCGGTGGCCAACAACTGTGGGCGCCTGGAGTGGAGCGTGCTGGACTGGAACGAACCGGCAATCGGCTTTTATCAGAAGCTGGGCGCCGAGGCCCAGGATGAGTGGGTACGCTACCGCCTGGACGGGGACAAGCTGGCGGCATTCGCGCGGGGCTAACGGTTGCTCCACCCGGCCCAGGCACATGCGCAGCTCACCGGGTAATTGACGCCAGGGCCGCCCCATGCTCTCCTTACGCCTCACGTTCAGGTGCCCCTTCATGGGGTGAAACGGGAAACCGGTGCGTCGCAGGCCCTGACCAGGGCCCGACAATGCCGGTGCTGCCCCCGCAACGGTAAGCGAGCGAAGCGTCTGTACCACTGTGCCATGTAGTGCGGCATGGGAAGGTGACGCTTGCCAGGAGCCCTGCTCCTCCTCGCAAGCCCGGAGACCGGCCTGGCGTTCATGAACAACCCGCGGTGGGCGGGCGCTGTTGCATTCCCCTGGGTAACCGCGCCCGGGGCTGCCGCGCCTGTCCATTGCCCACAAAAAGCAGAGGAACGCGTCATGCCCGTCGCCAGCACCAAGCCACACAGCCTTGCCACCCCCGCTACCCTCAGCCAGCGCGTCATCATTGCCGTCGGTGCCAGCTTGCTGGGCCTGTGCCTGGTCTACTTCGCCGGGTTCTCGCACATCGAGGCGGTGCATAACGCCGCCCACGACACCCGCCACAGCGCCGCCTTCCCCTGCCACTGAGTACGCCCCCATGATCATGCGCATCGCCCGCACCGCGGGTTTCAGCGGGCTGCTCGCCGCCCTGCTGCTGACCTTGCTGCAAAGCTTCTGGGTGGCCCCGCTGATTCTTCAGGCGGAAACCTACGAGTCCTCGGCACCTGCCGCGCACCATGAGCATGGCAGTGAAGTGCCTGCCCACGAACACAGCGCCGAGGCCTGGTCGCCGGAAGATGGCTGGCAACGAGTGCTCGCCACCACGGGCGGCAACCTGGTGGTTGCCGTCGGCTTCGCCCTTGTTCTCGCCGCGCTGTACAGCTTGCGCGCGCCCACCCGCGCCAGTACCGGTGCCTTGTGGGGGCTGGCCGGGTTCGCCGTGTTCTGCCTGGCCCCGACCTTGGGCTTGCCGCCCGAACTGCCAGGCACCGCTGCAGCAGACCTGGGGCAACGCCAGGCCTGGTGGGTCGGCACCGCCAGCGCCACCGCGCTCGGCCTGGCCTTGTTGGTGTTCGCCCGCCACGGGCTGCTGAAAGTGCTGGGCGCGGTGCTGCTGGTGATTCCGCATGTGCTCGGCGCCCCGCAGCCCGAGGTTCACCAAAGCCTGGCCCCGCAGGCCCTGGAAACCCAGTTCAAGCTGGCCTCGTGGCTGACCAATGCGGCGTTTTGGCTGGCCTTGGGCCTGCTCAGCGCCTGGTTGTTCCGGCGTTCCAGCCAGGCCTGATGGGCACTTTCTATGCCGGTTTTGGCTGCCGCCGGGGTTGCCCGGCGGCCACCCTGCACACCCTGTTGTGCCAGGCACTGGCCAACCACGGCCTGGCACTGGCAGACCTGCGCGGCATCGCCAGCATCAGCCTGAAGGCTGACGAGCCGGGTTTGCAGCAGCTGGCCGAGCACCTGGGTGTGCCGTTGGTGCTGTACCATAGCCAGCAACTGCACACTTACCAGCCACTGCTCAGCCACCGCTCCGCCGCCGCCCATGCCCACACCGGGTGTTGGGGCGTGGCCGAGAGCACCGCACTGGCCCTGGCCGATCGGCAACAAGGCAGCCCACGGCTGTTGCTCAAGCGCCAGGTGCTCGGCCCGGCGACACTCGCCCTGGCCTGCTGAACGCGCCATACCCTTTTTTGCAAGGACATTCCATGACCGTCTACTTCATCGGCGCCGGCCCCGGCGACCCCGAACTGATCACGGTCAAGGGCCAGCGGCTGATCCGCCAATGCCCGGTGATCATCTACGCAGGCTCGCTGGTGCCCGCTGCCGTGCTCGAAGGCCACCAGGCCAGTACCGTGATCAACAGCGCCGAACTGCACCTGGAGCAGATCATCGCAGCGATGCGCACCGCCCACGAACACGGCCAGGATGTCGCCCGGGTACACAGCGGCGACCCCAGCCTGTACGGCGCCATCGGCGAGCAGATCCGCCACCTCAAGGCACTGGGTATCGACTACCAGATCATCCCCGGGGTCACTGCCACCGCCGCCAGCGCTGCCCTGCTCGGCTGTGAACTGACCCTGCCGCAAGTGGCGCAGACCGTGATTCTGACCCGCTACGGCGACAGTTCGCCGATGCCACCCGGGGAACAGCTGGCCGACCTGGCCCGCCACGGCAGCACCCTGGCGATTCACCTGGGGGTCAAGCACCTGCCACGGATCGTTGAAGCGCTGCTGCCCCACTACGGCACCGAGTGCCCGGTGGCCGTGGTGCACCGCGCCACCTGGCCAGACCAGGACTGGGTGCGCGGCACGCTGGGCAACATCGTCGAGCGCAGCGCCGCCAAGCACTTCCGGCGCACGGCACTGATTCTGGTAGGCCATGTACTGGGGGATGCGCCGTTCGCCGAATCCGCCTTGTACCGTGCCGGTCACGCCCACCTGTATCGGCCTGGCGACTGAGCACGTCCAGGCTTGCCCTGCACAGGGTCGAAACCCCGCTGGCTGCGCCTGAGCGCCCTTTCCTGTCTGACATCACCACTGTGGCAGTGGTGATGTTTTTCCACTACTTGTAGGAATTTTCGACAAGTAGTCCGGAAACTTTCAACACTTCTATACTCGGGATTACCAAACGTCAGGTTTGGCCGTATGGTGCTGCGCTTCCGATTAACCCGCTTGCAAACGTATTCCTGAGTGTTCCAGGAAGCGGACCACATCCTGACAGGAGTTTTCCCCATGACAACCGTGCTGATCGTCGACGACCACCCTATCGTGCGGTTGTCGTTGCGCCTACTGCTCGAGCGTGAGCGCTTCCATGTCGTCGGCGAAGTCGGCAATGGCAGCGAGGTGGCGCAGGTGGCCCGTGAACTGCGCCCGGACGTAGTGGTGCTGGATATCGGCCTGCCTGGCCTGGACGGCATGGAGGTCATCAAGCGCCTTCAGTGCCTGGAGCCAACCCCCAAGATCATGGTGCTCACTGGCCAGGCCACCGACTTGTACGTGCGCCGTTGCCTGGATGCCGGTATCGGCGCGTTCGTCACCAAGGAAGAGGACCACGAGGCCCTGCTGTTCGCACTCAAGGCGTTGGTGAAGGGCTATTCGACGTTTCCGCAGATGTCGGTCAACAGCAACTCCCTGGAGAGCGAACCGGTGCGCCTGGCCAGCCTTTCCAACCGTGAGATGGAAGTGCTGCGGCGCCTGGCACGCGGCGAAAACAACAAGAACATTGGAACCTGCATGAACCTGAGCGCCAAGACCATCAGCACCTACCGGGGCCGCATCATGGAAAAACTCAAGACCGAATCGCTGGTCGAGATGGTCGACCTGGCCAAGCGCAATAGCGTCTACTGAGCGGCTGGCGAGCATGAAGTTCCTGCTGGCGAGCGCCTTCATGATCATCGGCCTGGCCAATGCCAGCGGGTTGCAGGCCAGCAGCGAACCCCGGCAGTTGTTGGCGCGCTCGGTCAGTGCTGCCGCGCCGCTGGCGCTCTCGGCCGAAGACCGCCAGTGGCTGCAGCAGCACCGGCAACTGGTGCTGGGCAGCTCGCGGCCGGACTACCCGCCCTTCGAGATCAATGTCAGCCCCCGTGACTACGAAGGCCTGAGCGCCGATTACGCCGGCCTGATCGGCGAGCAGCTTGGCATTGGCATCGAAGTGCGCCGTTTTGCCAGCCGCCACGAGGCCATCACTGCCCTGCATGAGGGGCGCATCGACCTGCTGGGCAGCTCCAACGCCTTCGAGGCAGCAGACGCCCACCTCAGCCTGAGCTCACCCTATGCCGACGACCTGCCGGTGGTCGTGACCCGGGAGGGGCGCAGCCTGAAGGCCACGCCCGACCTGGCCGGCCTGCGCCTGGCCATGGTTGATCACTACCTGCCCGCCAATACCGTACGCAGCCTGTACCCCAAGGCGCAACTGAGCCTCTACCGCTCCACCCTGGCCGGGCTGGCCGCTGTCGAACTGGGCGAGGCCGACGCCTACCTGGGCGACGCCATCAGTACCGACTTCATGATCGGCAAAAGCTTCCAGGGCACGTTGAAGATCGACCACTTTTCCCCGGCCGCCCCCGAAGCGTTCGCGTTCGCCCTGTCCAGCGACAACCTGCACTTGCGCCAGCTGGTCGACAAGGCACTGGCCCGCATCAGTGAAAGCGAACGGCTGAACATCCTGCGCCGCTGGAGCGGTGGCAATACCAGCCTGTTGTTGCAGCGTCACCTGACGGCCCTCAGTGCCGAAGAGGAAACCTGGATTGCCGAGCACCCGGTGGTCAACGTGCTGATCAACACATCACTGGCGCCCTTGACCTTCAACGACGCCCAGGACAACGCCAACGGCATCACCCTGGATCTGCTCAAGCAGATCGGCTTGCGCACCGGGTTGCAGTTCAAGACCGTTGAAAGCACATCGGCCTACCACATGGTCGAGCGGCTGAACCAAGGTGATGCGCTGATGATCGGCGCCTTGGGCTACGGCGCAGACCGCGCCAGGCAACTGCGCTACACCCGGCCTTACCTGGTCAGCCCAAGGGTGTTGGTCACCCGCAGCGACATCACCGCACCCGCCCCTTTGAAGGCCCTGGACGGCCAGCGTATCGCGGTGGTCAAAGGCTCGCCGCAACGCGCCTTGCTGCAGCAACGCTACCCGCAGGCCCGCCTGGTCGAGGTGGACAACCCGCTGGGCCTGATGGAGGCCGTGGCCAATGGCCGTGCCGACGTCGCCCTGAGCAACCACATCAATGCGGCGTACTACATCAGCCATGTATTCAAGGACCGCCTGCGCATTGCCAGCGTGCTCGATGAAGACCCGGCCCTGGCCGCCTTCGCCGTGGCCGCCGACCAGCCCCAGCTACAGGCCATTCTCGACAAGGCGCTGCTGAGCATTCCGCCTGAAGAACTGGCCCAGTTGATCAACCGCTGGCGCACCAGCTCACTGGTCAGCGACAGCCCCTGGCGCGACTACCGCACCCTCGCCCTGCAAGTGCTGGTGCTGTCGGCGCTGCTGCTGGCCGGCGTGGTGTTCTGGAACAGCTACCTGCGCAAGCTGATCAACCAGCGCACCGAGGCGCAACATGCCCTGCAGGACCAGCTGGCACTGAGCCGCGGGCTCCTGGAGCAACTGCGCCAGGCCAAGGACGACGCTGAACAGGCCAGCCAGACCAAAAGCACGTTCCTGGCCACCATGAGCCATGAAATCCGCACCCCGATGAATGCCGTGATCGGTTTGCTGGAACTGGCGCTGGAGGACTGCCGTAGCGGCCGCAGCGATATCCATACGCTGCAGACGGCCCATGATTCAGCGCTTGGCCTGCTGGAACTGATTGGCGACATTCTCGATATTTCCCGGATCGAGTCCGGGCACATCACCCTGCAACCCGTGCCCACGGACCTGCGCGAACTGGTGCGCGCCACCTTGCGCGTGTTCGAAGGCAACGCCCGGGCCAAGGGCCTGCACCTGCACGGCGAACTGCCCGCTGAACCGGCCTGGGTGCTGGCGGACCCGCTGCGGCTCAAGCAAATCCTGTCGAACCTGATCAGCAACGCCATCAAGTTCACCGACCGTGGCGAGGTGCAGGCCAGCCTGCTTCTGCCGGTTATCGCCGGCCATGACATGTTGCCGGTGGAGCTGGATGTGCGCGACACCGGCATCGGTATCAGCCCTGCCGACCAGGCCCGCCTGTTCAATGCCTTTGTCCAGGCCGACGGCCCCAGGGCCCGCCAGGGCGCAGGCTTGGGCCTGGTCATCAGCCGCACGCTTGCCGAGCTGATGGGCGGCACGCTGAAGCTGCAAAGCGTCGAAGGCGTCGGCACCCGGGTGCAAGTGAACCTGCAACTGCCCACCTGCGCGCCCCCGGCAGCCGTGCCCGAGGACCCGGCCCAACTGGAAAACAGCGACGGCCCTTTGAATGTGCTGATCGTCGACGACTACCCTGCCAACCTGCTATTGCTGGAGCGGCAATTGCACACCCTTGGGCACCAGGTGAGCCTGGCGCAGAACGGTGAAGTCGCCTGGGGCCGCTGGCAAGCGGGGCGCTTCGATGTGGTGATCACCGATTGCAGCATGCCGGTCATGGATGGCCATGAACTCACCCGGCGCATTCGCCAGTTCGAGGCCGAGCGCAGCCTGCCCAGGTGCCGGATTCTGGGCATCACCGCCAATGCCCAGGCCGAGGAACGTACCCGCTGCCTGGCCAGCGGGATGGACGTTTGCCTGTTCAAGCCGATAGGTTTGCGAACCCTCAAAGCCCACCTGCCCCAGGCCCGCCCACCTGCGCCAACAGCCCGCGCGGGCGGCTTGAACCTGGATGAGCTACGCCACCTGACTCAGGACGACGCGCAGCTCACCAGGCATTTGCTCGAGCAACTGTCGATCAGCGTTGGTGAAGACCTGGCGGCCCTGCATGCGCTGGCGGCGGACGCGCCCGAAGAGGCGCTGCGTGCCTTGGCCCACCGCATCAAGGGCGGTGCCAAGATGATCAGGGTACGCACCGTGGTCCAGGATTGCGAAGCGATCGAAGCGGCCCAGGCGCAAGGCTCGCCGACCGACGAGCCGCGCGCACGGCTGCAAGCCAGCCTGCAGGCCCTGCTGGACGATATGCGTGCTGCGCTCAATGCAATTGCAGCGTCGAACTGATCTGGCTGATGGCATCGACCACGTGCCTTGAGCCTTGCTGAATCTCCATGATCACCGTGCCGGCTTCATTGGCCAGCGCCACGCCATGGCCGGTGCGGTTCAGGCTTGACTGCATGCTGGCCACAGCCAGCAGCGACAGGTCGTGGTTCTGCCGCACCACATCGACGATTTCCAGGGTAGCCTTGCTGGTGCGCGCGGCCAGGTTGCGCACCTCGTCGGCGACCACGGCAAAACCGCGCCCGTGTTCGCCGGCACGGGCGGCTTCGATGGCCGCATTCAGCGCCAGCAAGTTGGTCTGGTCGGCGATACCACGAATGGTCAGCACAATCTGCCCGATCACATCCGACTGTTTGCTCACCGCATCGATGCTGCGCGCTGCGTCGTTGAGCTCCACGGAAATCTGCTCGATCACCTGCACGGTCTGCTGTACCACTTCGGTGCCTTTGCGCGCGCAGGCATCGGTCTGCACCGAACTGGCATGGGCCGCATCGGCGGCACTTTGCTGGGTACAGACCTGGTCGGTGATGTCGCTGGCGAACTTGACCACCTTGTACAGGCGGCCCTTGCTGTCGAAAATCGGGTTGTAGGAGGCTTCCAGGTACACCGTCTGGCCTTGCTTGTTCACCCGCTCGAAGCGGTGCGAGTGGTATTCGCCACGGTTCAGCGAGGCCCAGAACTGGCGGTACTCAGCCGACTCACGCTCGTGCGGCAGGCAGAACAGGCCATGGTGGCGGCCTACCACCTCGTCGAGGCGGTAACCCATGGTGTCCAGGAAATTCTGGTTGGCCTTGATCACCCGCCCTTGCGGGGTGAACTCGATCACTGCCATAGCGCGGCTGATCGCCTTCAGCAGGCTTTCGCTTTCATGCTCAAGGGCGACGCGCTGACTGATGTCGGACGCCACCTTGATCACGCTGCTGACTTGGCGCTGGGCATCCAGCACGGGCATGTAGCTGGCCTCCAGCCAGACTTCACGGCCGGCCTTGTCGACGCGCTCGAACGTGCCGCTGATGGCCTTGCCCTGGCCGAGCTCATGCCACAGTTGCTGGTACTCGGCGCTCTGGGCGTAGCCCGGCTCACAGAACAGCCGGTGGTGCTGGCCGCGCAGCTCTTCAGCGCTGTAACCCATGGCCTGGCAGAAGCGTTCGTTGGCGTCGAGAATGGTGCCATCCGGGGCGAATTCGATCATTGCCATGGAGCGACTGATGGCAGCCAGTTTGGCCTGTGCGTCGGCCAATGCCTGATGGCTGCGCTGGATCTCGACCAAATCGGATTTGCGATGGAAATCGAACATGACGCCGGGCCTCCTTTATGCGCGGTTTCATGAGCATAGATGGCCGTATGCGCGGTGCAAGCACAGTGCCATCGCTTTGTGATTACTCCATTTCTGTTACGCCGGCAGGCCGCCAGGGCGTGGTCAACGCCATTGCACAGGCGAGCGAATCAGCTACTTTCCCGCACCATCAGCTCAAAACCCAGGTCCTGTTGGGCACTGGCCACCCGTTTGCCGTCCAGCAACGCGAGCAAGGCCTGGGCCGCGCCCCGACCGACGGCAGCCCGCGGGGTACGGATAGACGTGAGGCGCGGCACCATGTGCGCCGAAGCCGGCAGGTCGTTGAAGCCCACCATGGCCACCTGGCGAGGCACCTCCACACCTTGGCGCAACGCCTGCAAGACAGCGCCCTGGGCCAGGTCGTCGTTGCAGAAGAAGATGCCATCCACATCCGGGGCCTGCTGCATCAGGCGGCTGAACAGTGTGCTGCCCAAGGCAATCGAAGAAGGCTCCGGGGCCAACACTTCCAGTTCCGCAGCGTGCAGGCCCGCCTCGGCCAGGGCCTGGCGGAACCCCTCGGCCCGCTGCATCACCCGCGGGTCGAGCTGCGCGGCTATGAATGCCAGGCGCTTGCGCCCGCGCTCGATCAGATGCCGCGCGGCAGCCCGCCCCGCCTGCTCCTGGGAAAAACCGACCGATACTGCCCCCGGCTCGCCCTTGAGCTCCATCATGTGCACGCAGGGTACGCCGCTGGCGGCCAGCATCTGGCGGGCCGCATCGCTGCGCTCGAACCCGGTCAGCAACATCCCGCAGGGCTGATAGGCCAGGTAATTGCGGATCAGGTTCTCTTCTTCGGCCAGGTCATAGTGATAGTTGCCGATCAGCACCTCGAGCCCACGCGGGCGCATGACGTCGTGGATGGCCTCCAGGGTGTCGATGAACAGCTGGTTGGACAGCGACGGGATCAGCACCACGACAGACTGGCTGCGCGCCGAGGCCAACGCCCGGGCCGCAGGGTTGGCCACGTAGCCCAGGCTAGCGGCGGCAGCCATGACCTTTGCGGCCAGCTCTGGCGCAACCGTGCTCACGCCGCGCAGCGCGCGCGAAGCGGTGATCGGGGAAACCCCGGAAAGCCTGGCCACTTCAGCCAGGGTAGGACGACCTGTGGTACGGGAGCCGGTGCGGGACATGGATGTTGTAATTTTACTACTTGCAAGGATGGGGAACGGCCACTAAGGTAGCGCTGTCTCAGGATGCAGGCAATGTAATCTTTGGTAGCTGCCGCTACACGCGTGCTGCCAGGCGTCCATACTGCGTAAGGACAAGACCAATAACACCGGGGAGGTGGCTGTTCGTCAGCGACGAGACAGCGCTATCTCACCCCGCAGGAGGTACTGATGAATTCTCCCCTGTCCGCCATCGTGGTGATGGGCGTGGCCGGTTGCGGCAAAAGCTGCATCGGTGCTGCCATCGCTGCCCGAAGCGGCGGTCGCCTGATCGAAGGCGACGCTTTCCACCCTGCCGAAAACATCCGCAAGATGAGCGCGGGCATCCCCCTGGACGACGCCGACCGCGCCGGCTGGCTGGTGCGCCTGGGCGAAGAGTTGCAAACCATCAGCCAGGCCGGCGAACGCCCGATCCTGACCTGCTCGGCGCTCAAACGCCGCTACCGCGAAACCCTGCGCCAGGCCATGCCAGGGCTGGTGTTCGTTTTCCTCGAACTGTCGGCTGCCGAAGCCGAAAAGCGCGTGCTGGCACGCCCTGGGCATTTCATGCCGGCCAGCCTGATCGACAGCCAGTTCGCCGCCTTGGAATCGCCCCGTGGCGAGCCCCTGACCCTGGCCCTGGACGCTACCCAGCCCATCGAAGCCCTGGCCGAAGCGGTAGACCGCTGGCTAAAGCGCTGCGGTGAGCAGGGCCTGGCGCAGACCGCTTGACCCAGCGGTTTCCCGCCTCACCAAAGACAGCGCTACCCGCCCCCGCGAAAGCGCGAAAAGTTCCCACAACGCTACGCCCAAAACAACGATAAGACCGAGGCCTTAAAACCATGTTCGGACTGGCTACTGATACCTTCCTGTTGCTCGACGCGCTCGTGACGATCGTCGGGCTGATCCTGCTGATCACCCACTCCAAGGTTCACCCCTTCGTCGCCCTTACCCTGGCGGCCGGCTTTCTGGGCCTGACCTCCGGCATGCCGGTGGCCAAGGTCATGAAGTCGTTCCAGGACGGCTTTGGCGGTGTGCTGGGCTTTGTCGGCATCGTGCTTGCCCTGGGCACCATGCTTGGCAAACTGATGGCCGACTCCGGCGGCGCCGACCAGATCGCGCAAACCCTCATTCGCGCCTTCGGCAAGAAGAACGTGCACTGGGCCATGATGTTCGCCGCTTTCCTGGTGGGCATTCCGCTGTTCTTCGAAATCGGCTTCGTGCTGCTGATTCCACTGGTGTTCATCGTGGCCCGGCGCTCCGGGGTTTCACTGGTGAAAATCGGCATTCCATTGCTGGCCGGCCTGTCGGTCGTGCATGGCCTGGTACCGCCGCACCCGGGCCCGTTGCTGGCGATCGGCATCTTCCACGCCGACATCGGCAAGACCATTTTCTACGGCCTGATCGTGGCGCTGCCTACCGCCATCATCGCCGGCCCGCTGTTCGGTAATTTCATCTCCCGCTACATTCCCGGCAACCCGTCGCAGGAGCTGATGGACCAGATCGCCAAGGAGTCCGACCAGGGCAACCTGCCGAGCTTCAGCATCACGCTGATCACCGTGCTGCTGCCGGTGGCCTTGATGCTGCTGAAAACCTTCGCCGACGTGGTGCTGCCTGCCGAGCACATCGTGCGCCAGTGGATGGACCTGATCGGCCACCCGATCACCGCCCTGCTCGCTGCCTTGCTGCTGGCCTTCTACACCTTTGGCTCGGCCCGCGGTTTCAACCGCCAGCAAATCATGAAAATGCTCGACCAGAGCCTGGCGCCAACCGCTGCGATCGTGCTGATCGTCGGTGCCGGCGGCGGTTTCAAGCAGATGCTGGTGGACACCGGGGTGGGCAACGTGATCGGGCAAATGGCCGTGCAAGCGGAAATTTCGCCGATCCTGCTGGCCTGGCTGGTGGCGGCGGTGATCCGTATCGCCACCGGTTCGGCCACCGTCGCGACCATCACCGGCGCGGGTATCGTGGCACCGGTGATCGACCTGGTACCGGGGGTGAACCGTGAGTTGCTGGTGCTGGCCACCGGCGCCGGGTCGCTGATCCTGTCGCATGTCAACGACGCCGGCTTCTGGCTGGTGAAGCAGTACTTCAACATGACCGTGGCCGAAACCTTCAAGACCTGGAGCATGATGGAGACGATTCTTTCCATCGTCGGCATCATCTTCATCATGTTGTTGTCGCTGGTGGTGTAACCGCTGATCGGAACAATGAGCGCAACAATGGCACGTTAGCGCCACGGGTGAGGCCGAACAGGAGTACGCCCCACCCGACGCAATGGAGACTGCCATGAACCGCTCAAGCGTGCTGCTGATTGCCCTGCTCGCCTCGCCACTGGCGCTTGCCGCCGGCACTGGCCCGACCTACCCCGACGACCCGCACAACAACGCGCCGCAGCCCGGCGTGGACAGCACCCTAAACCCGATCGAAAAACCCATGCCGCGGGATACCGACCCACGCATCAAGGGCAATGACCCGGACAGCCCGCCCGCCCAGCAGAACGACAATCGTGACTTGCCAGGCATGGACGGCACAGGGTCCGAAGGGACCGGTGGCGGCGACGCAGGCGGCGCTGGCGGCGCTGGCGGCAGCCAACGCTAAGCCCGTGGCAGCGGGCCCTGGCACCGGCTTCGGGTGCAGGGCCCGCACCCTCGATTCACCACCCGCTGATCCCGACCTATCATTCAGCGTGATAATACATTTCGGCCCGTTCGATTCGTGCCTCTCGCGCAAGACACTCACACTCCGCCCATCACTAATACATTGGCGGAGTTCTCCATGGAACAATCACTCAAACCCTTGCGCTTCCCCCTCGCAGCCCTGGCTGTGGTGGTGATCAGCGCTTGCGGCCGAACCCCCGACGCCGTGCAGGCTCCCGCCGCGCCGAAAGTCACCGTGGCCAAGGTGATCGAGCAACCGATCAATGAATGGGACGAGTTCACCGGCCGCCTCGAAGCCCCGGAAACCGTCGAGGTGCGCCCACGGGTGTCCGGCCAGATCGACCAGGTCGCCTTCACCGAGGGCGCCCAGGTCAAGAAAGGCGACCTGCTGTTCCAGATCGACCCGCGCCCGTTCCAGGCAGAAGTCCGCCGCCTTGAAGCCCAGTTGCAACAAGCCAAGGCCACCGCCATCCGCAGCGCCAATGAAGCCCGCCGTGGTGAGCGCCTGCGCGACAGCAACGCCATTTCCGCCGAGCTGGCCGAATCGCGCAGCAGCGCCGCTGCCGAAGCCCGGGCCGGGGTCGACGCCATCCAGGCACAACTGGACCTCGCCCGCCTGAACCTCAGCTTTACCCGGGTTACCGCGCCGATCAGCGGCCGGGTCAGCCGCGCCGCGTTCACGGCCGGCAACATCGTCAGCGCCGACGTGACCCCGCTGACCAGCGTGGTCTCCACCGACAAGGTCTACGCCTACTTCGACGCCGACGAGCGCGTGTACCTCAAGTACACCCAGCTGGCGCGCGAGGGCCAACGCGGCCAGAGCACCCCGGTGTACCTCGGCCTGACCAATGAAACCGGCACCCCTCACCTGGGCCAGATGAACTTCGTCGACAACCAGGTCAACCCGCGCACGGGCACCATCCGTGGCCGCGCCGTGTTCGACAACCGCGACGGCCAGTTCACCCCGGGCCTGTATGCCCGGCTGAAGCTGGTGGGCAGCGCCCAGTACGACGCGGTACTGATCAACGACGAGGCCGTGGGCACCGACCTTGGCAAGAAGTTCGTGCTGGTCATGGACAAGGACAACAAGGCTGCCTACCGCGCCGTGGAACTGGGGCCGAAACTCGAAGGCCTGCGCATCGTGCGCAGCGGCCTGGGCAAGGACGAGCGCATCGTGGTCAAGGGCCTGCAGCGCGTACGCCCGGGTTCGCCGGTAACGCCGCAGGAAACCCAGATGGCCAGCGAGCAGACCCTCGCCGCCCTCGCCCAGCAGCGCCAGGCCCTTGAGGCCAGCAACCCGGCGCCCAAAGTGGCGGGCAACAACGTGAAAAACGCCAGCGCCCAGGCGCCACGCGGTTAAGGGACCAGACCGATGAACTTCTCCAAATTCTTCATAACCCGGCCGATCTTCGCCGCCGTGCTGTCGCTGGTGCTGCTGATAGCCGGCTCGATCTCGCTGTTCCAGTTACCCATCAGCGAATACCCCGAGGTAGTGCCACCAACCGTGGTGGTACGCGCCAACTTCCCGGGTGCCAACCCGAAAGTCATCGGCGAAACCGTGGCTGCGCCGCTGGAGCAAGCCATTACCGGTGTGGAGAACATGCTGTACATGTCTTCCCAGTCCACCGCTGACGGCAAGCTGACGCTCACCATCACCTTCGCCTTGGGCACCGACCTGGACAACGCCCAGGTGCAGGTGCAGAACCGCGTCACCCGCACCCAGCCCAAGCTGCCGGAAGAAGTGACGCGCATCGGTATCACCGTCGACAAGGCCTCGCCCGACCTGACCATGGTCGTGCACCTGACCTCGCCGGACAACCGCTACGACATGCTCTACCTGTCCAACTATGCCATCCTCAATATCAAGGACGAGTTGGCACGCCTTGGCGGCGTGGGTGATGTGCAGCTGTTCGGCATGGGCGACTACTCGCTGCGCGTCTGGCTCGACCCGAACAAGACCGCCTCGCGCAACCTCACCGCCAGTGACGTGGTCGCAGCCATTCGCGAACAGAACCGGCAGGTCGCCGCCGGCCAGTTGGGCGCCCCGCCCGCCCCGGGTTCGACCAGCTTCCAGCTGTCGATCAACACCCAGGGCCGCCTGGTCAACGAGGAAGAGTTCGAGAACATCATCATCCGCGCCGGCGCCGACGGCGAAATCACCCGGCTGAAGGACATCGCCCGGGTCGAGCTCGGCTCCAGCCAATATGCCCTGCGCTCGTTGCTGAACAACCAGCCGGCAGTGGCACTGCCGATCTTCCAGCGCCCAGGCTCGAACGCCATCGAGATCTCCGACGAAGTACGGGCAAAAATGGCCGAGCTGAAGAAGGACTTCCCCGAAGGCATGGACTACAGCATCGTCTATGACCCGACCGTGTTCGTGCGCGGCTCCATCGAGGCGGTGGTGCACACCCTGTTCGAAGCGCTGGTGCTGGTGGTGCTGGTGGTCATTCTGTTCCTGCAAACCTGGCGCGCCTCGATCATCCCGCTGCTGGCGGTGCCGGTATCGCTGATCGGCACCTTTGCGGTCATGCACCTGTTCGGCTTCTCGCTCAACGCCCTGTCCTTGTTCGGCCTGGTGCTGGCCATCGGTATCGTGGTGGACGACGCCATCGTGGTGGTGGAAAACGTCGAGCGCAATATCGGCTTGGGCCTCAAACCCCTGGAGGCGACGCAGAGGGCCATGGCCGAAGTGACCGGGCCGATCATCGCCACCGCCTTGGTCCTGTGTGCGGTGTTCGTGCCTGCTGCCTTCATTTCCGGCCTGACCGGGCAGTTCTACAAGCAGTTCGCGCTGACCATCGCCATTTCCACGGTGATCTCGGCATTCAACTCGCTGACCCTGTCACCGGCGTTGGCTGCCGTGCTGCTCAAGGAACACCATGCGCCCAAGGACCGTTTCTCGCGGTTACTGGAAAAACTCCTGGGCAGCTGGCTGTTCGCCCCGTTCAACCGCTTTTTCGACCGTGCCTCGCACCGCTACGTGGGCGGCGTGCGCCGGGTCATTCGCTCCAGCGGCATCGCCCTGTTCGTGTACGCCGGCCTGATGGGCCTGACCTACCTGGGTTTCTCGTCTACCCCCACCGGATTCGTACCGGCCCAGGACAAGCAATACCTGGTGGCCTTCGCCCAGTTGCCCGACGCCGCCAGCCTCGACCGCACCGAGGCGGTCATCAAGCGCATGAGCGAAATCGCCCTCAAGCAACCTGGCGTGGCCGACTCGGTCGCCTTCCCTGGCCTGTCGATCAACGGCTTCACCAACAGCCCGAACAGCGGCATCGTGTTCACCCCACTCAAGCCGTTTGACGAGCGCAAGGACCCAAGCCAGTCGGCTGCCGCCATCGCTGCCGCGCTCAATGCCCAGTTCGCCGACATTCAGGACGCCTACATCGCGATCTTCCCGCCACCGCCGGTACAAGGCCTGGGCACCATCGGCGGCTTCCGCCTGCAGATCGAAGACCGCGGCAACCTGGGCTATGAAGCCCTGTACAAGGAAACCCAGAACATCATTGCCAAAAGCCACGAGGTGCCGGAGCTGGCGGGCCTGTTCACCAGCTACCAGGTCAACGTGCCGCAGGTCGATGCCGCCATCGACCGGGAAAAGGCCAAGACCCATGGCGTGGCGATCAGCGACATCTTCGACACCCTGCAGGTCTACCTGGGCTCGCTGTACACCAACGACTTCAACCGCTTTGGCCGCACTTACCAGGTGAACGTCCAGGCTGAGCAGCAGTTCCGCCTCGATGCCGAGCAAATCGGCCAATTGAAGGTGCGCAACAACCTGGGCGAGATGATACCGCTGGCGACCTTCCTCAAGGTCAGCGATACCTCCGGGCCGGACCGTGTGATGCACTACAACGGTTTCATCACCGCTGAAATCAACGGTGCCGCAGCCCCTGGCTACAGCTCCGGCCAGGCCGAGGCGGCCATCGAAAAACTGCTGAAAGCGGAACTGCCCAACGGCATGACCTTCGAGTGGACCGACCTGACCTACCAGCAGATCCTCTCGGGCAACACCGCGCTGTTCGTGTTCCCGCTGTGCGTGCTGCTGGCCTTCCTGGTACTGGCTGCCCAGTACGAAAGCTGGAGCCTGCCGCTGGCCGTGATCCTGATCGTGCCGATGACCCTGCTGTCGGCGATCACCGGTGTGATCGTATCGGGTGGCGACAACAACATCTTCACCCAGATCGGGCTGATCGTGCTGGTGGGCCTGGCGTGCAAGAACGCGATCCTGATCGTCGAGTTCGCCAAGGACGAACAGGCCAAGGGCCTCGACCCGCTGGCTGCCGTGCTGGAAGCGTGCCGCCTGCGGCTGCGGCCGATCCTGATGACCTCCATCGCCTTCATCATGGGTGTGGTGCCGCTGGTCTTCAGCTCGGGGGCAGGCTCGGAAATGCGCCATGCCATGGGTGTGGCGGTGTTCTCCGGGATGATCGGCGTGACCGTATTCGGCTTGTTCCTCACCCCGGTGTTCTTCTTCCTGATCCGCCGTTTCGTCGAGCGTCGCCAGGCCCGCAAGGCCGAACGCGTGCAAGTGCTGGAGAACCACGCATGAACCTGCTCAAACCCCTGACGCCAAGCCTGCTGGCCCTGGCCCTGGCCGCCTGCGCGGTCGGCCCGGACTACCAGGCCCCCGCCACCGCACCTGCCCAGCTGGGCGCTGATGCGCAGGCCAAGGCCTATGACCGCAGCCACTTTGAAAGCTTGTGGTGGAAGCAATTCGACGACCCGGTACTGAACCAGCTGGTGCAGGCTTCGTTGACCGGCAACCGGGATCTGCGCGTGGCCTTCGCCCGCCTGAAGTCGGCCCGCTCGATCCGTGAAGACGCCGAGAACGACCCGTTCCCGGTGGTCACCAGCCGTGCCAGCAGCGATATCGGCAAAGGCCAGGTTCCTGGCCAGACCGAGCAACGGGTGAACAGCGAACGCTATGACCTGGGCCTGGACATGGCCTGGGAGCTGGACCTGTTCGGCCGCATCCAGCGCCAGATCGAAGCCAGTGAAGCGCAGGAAGCGGCCGCTGCCGCCGACCTGCAGCAGTTGCAGGTCAGCCTGATCGCCGAACTGGTCGATGCCTATGGGCAATTGCGCGGTGCACAGCTGCGCGAGAAGATTGCCCTGGCCAACCTCAAGACCCAGCAGCAATCGCGCAGCATCACCGAAACCCTGCGCGACGCCGGGGTCGGCAACGACCTCGACGTGGTGCGCGCCGATGCCCGCCTGGCCGCGGTCGAAGCGACCGTGCCGCAACTGCAGGCCGAACAGGCCCGGGCGCGGCATCGCATCGCCACCCTCCTCGGCCAGCGCCCCGACGCCCTCAGCGTAGACTTGTCGCCCAAGGCGCTGCCGGCCATCGCCAAGGCGCTGCCGGTGGGCGACCCCGGCGAACTGCTGCGCCGCCGCCCGGACATTCGCAGCGCCGAACGCCAACTGGCAGCCGCCACGGCCAACGTCGGCGTCGCCACCGCCGACCTGTTCCCGCGGGTCAGCCTCAGCGGTTTCCTGGGCTTTACCGCCGCGCGCGGGTCGCAGCTCGGCTCATCGGCGGCCAATGCCTGGGCCTTGGGCCCCAGCATTACCTGGGCGGCGTTCGACCTGGGCAGCGTGCGGGCCCGCCTGCGCGGGGCCAAGGCCGACGCCGAAGGCGCCATGGCCAATTACGAGCAACAGGTGTTGCTGGCACTGGAAGAGTCGGCCAACGCCTTCAGCGACTACGCCAAGACCCAACAACGGCTGCTGTCGTTGATGCGCCAGAGCGAAGCCAGTCGCCAGGCGGCGCAACTGGCCTCGATTCGCTACCGCGAGGGGACCGTGGACTACCTGGTGCTGCTTGATGCCGAACGCGAACGGCTGAGTGCCGAAGATGCGCAAGCGCAAGGCGAGGTCGAGCTGTACCGCGGCATCGTTTCCATCTACAAAGCCCTGGGTGGCGGCTGGCAACCGCAGACCGTGGCCAGCGCGCACTGACCCCAGGCACGACCATGGCCTGTGGCGCTACACCGCTGCAGGCCGTTAGCGCAGTATGGCGTGGTCATGGTCGATGTCGGGCACAGGCACCTGCCCGCGTTGCACGACCAGCCACTCGCGCATGCGCTCGGTGTCGAATATCTGCCCCTCATCCATCATCGCCAGGATCAGCGACTGGGACATTCGGTAACACCCGCATTGGGAACAGCGCCGCTCCTCCCATCCAAGGGTGCATTCGACGGATTCCGCGTGCCCTGCGCAAATCAGACAACTCATGTTAGCCCCCTTTCTTGTTCTTCCGTGGAGGTGATGGAGGTAGTGCAGTAGGTGGAGACTGGACTCCCGACTAACATGGGATATTCATGCCAACTTGAAAATTCCGTACCTTTAGTCTGGAAAGTTGCGAGCAAGATCACAGGGCCAACCGCCCGCGCTCGACCGCATACACAAGCTTTCCTTCCCGTTGGCTACTCCCGACACCCCAGCATCATGAGCAGTGCTAAATCATTAGTGATTTATCTTCAATATCATTCATGTAGGGACCCTGCCTAGAATACGGCCTGAACACGGACATCACGTCGCTCGCGCCATGGCAATAGTTGCCTGCTTGCACTACCCAACGGCACGAGCGAGGCACCAGGACACCCTACAACATGGCCTACGCACCGCAATTCACTGTGCAGCGCATCGCCTTCGACGAGCACTACCAGCCCGGCGAAAACACGCGCATCACCACCAATTTCGCCAACCTGGCGCGGGGGGAAAACCGCCAGGAAAACCTGCGCAACACCTTGCAGATGATCGACAACCGCTTCAACGCCCTGGCGCACTGGGACAATGCTTATGCAGACCGTTACAGCGTAGAGCTGGATATCATTTCGGTGGAACTGCACCTGCACAGCGAACAGCGCGGCAGCGGCCTGCCGCTGATCGAGCTGTTGCAGGCCCATATCGTCGACCACACCACCAACCGCCGTATCGACGGCATGGTCGGTAACAACTTTTCCTCGTACGTGCGGGACTACGACTTCAGTGTGTTGTTGCTGGAACACAACAAGGGTCGGCCAAGCTTCAGCACGCCGGACAACTTTGGCGAACTGCATGGCAAGCTGTTCAAGTGCTTCATCAACTCGGCCACCTACAACGCGCACTTCGACAAGCCGCCGGTCATCTGCCTGAGTGTGTCGAGCAGCAGGGTTTACCACCGCACTGAAAACCAGCACCCGGTGCTGGGCGTGGAGTATCACCAGAACGACCACTCGCTGACCGACGAATACTTCAGCAGGATGGGGCTCAAGGTGCGCTACTTCATGCCGCCCGGCAGCGTGGCGCCATTGGCCTTCTACTTTGCCGGTGATTTGTTGGCCGACTACAACGACCTGGAGCTGATCAGCACCATCAGCACCATGGAAACCTTTCAGAAGATCTACCGCCCCGAGATCTACAACGCCAATGCGGCAGCCGCAATGGCCTACCAACCGAGCCTGCAGCACCAGGACTATTCGCTTACACGCATTGTCTACGACCGCGAAGAGCGCAGCCGCCTGGCGATCGAACAAGGCAGGTTTGCCGAGGAGCGCTTCGTCAAACCGTACCAGGCCACCCTGGAGCAATGGTCCGCTCAATACGCCGGCTGATCACCCCAACGCACAAGGTACCGCTGATGAACACGCTACTTCCCACCTCCACTGCCGGCAGTTTGCCCAAGCCGACCTGGCTGGCGGAGCCTGAAACACTCTGGTCACCCTGGAAATTGCAGGGCGCGCAGCTGGCCGAAGGCAAACAGGACGCCTTGCGCCTGGCCTTGCAGGAACAGCAGCACGCGGGCATCGATATCGTCAGTGACGGCGAACAGACCCGCCAACATTTCGTGACCACGTTCATCGAACACTTGAGCGGGGTCGATTTCAAGCAACGCCAGACCGTGCGCATTCGCGATCGCTACGACGCCAGCGTGCCCTCGGTGGTGGGTGCTGTCGCGCGACAGGCACCGGTGTTCGTCGACGATGCCAGGTTCCTCCGCCAGCAAACTGCCCAGCCAATAAAGTGGGCGCTGCCGGGCCCCATGACCATGATCGACACGCTGTATGACAGCCATTACAAAAGCCGGGAAAAACTGGCCTGGGAATTTGCCAGGCTACTCAACCAGGAAGCCCTGGAACTGGAAGCGGCGGGCGTCGATATCATCCAGTTCGACGAACCGGCGTTCAATGTGTTCTTCGATGAAGTCAACGACTGGGGCGTGGCCGCCCTGGAGCGCGCCGTTCAAGGGCTCAAGTGCGAAACCGCGGTGCACATCTGCTATGGCTACGGGATCAAGGCCAACACCGATTGGAAACAGACCCTGGGGGCGCAATGGCGGCAATATGAGCAGGTGTTCCCGACGTTGCAGCAGTCGAGCATCGATATCATTTCGCTGGAGTGCCACAACGCCCATGTGCCGATGGAACTGCTTGAGCTGATTCGGGGCAAGAAGGTCATGGTCGGTGCCATCGATGTCGCCAACATTGCCATCGAAACGCCCGAAGCCGTGGCCGACACACTGCGCAAGGCGTTGCAGTTCGTCGACGCCGACAAACTCTACCCCTGCACCAACTGCGGCATGGCCCCACTGCCGCGCGCGGTCGCCAGCGGCAAGCTCAAGGCGTTGAGCGCCGGGGCTGCCATCGTTCGCCAGGAACTGACCGCCCACGCGGGTTGAGGTGTGAACCGCCTGCCTGGCCTGGCCGGCATGGCGGTACGCACCAACTCGGTTCAAAAAACGCGGCTGCACACCAGGCGCCCTGTTTTGATGCATGCCGGCCGGTCAGCCGGCCGCCACCTCACCCCGCCTGGACCAGGCGCCGCCCAGCAAAACCGCTGCCCACCGCCCATTCCCTGGCCTGCCCGGCACTGCACCGGGTTTTCGGCACTTTCATTGCAATGCTGGTTGGTGAACGGAATGCACCCGCAACCCAACGCGACCGAGGCTGAAGACACCCCCACTTACCAGCAAGGCAGCACCCTGAAAGACGCAGATGAACGGCAATGAAGCTGCCGGTAACGGCGGCAAGGAGTGGGTATGTCCCGGGCTTTTTTCAATGAAATGTACGACGCGAACGGCAGCTGCCGCCCGCACTACCAGGAGTTCGCCCGCTGGCTGGCGAACACCCCGCTGGAGCTGCTGGAGCAGCGCCGGCGCGAGGCCGACCTGCTGTTCCACCGCGCCGGTATCACCTTTACCTTGTATGGCGACAAACAGGACACCGAGCGGCTGATCCCCTTCGATATCATCCCGCGCAGCATCCGCGCCAGCGAGTGGCGTACGGTCGAGCGCGGCTGTATCCAGCGCGTGCAGGCCCTGAACCTGTTCCTGGAAGACATCTACCACGACCAGCGCATCCTCAAGGCCGGGATCATCCCGCCAGAGCAGGTCCTGGCCAACGAGGGTTATCAGATCGCCATGCAGGGCCTGGACCTGCACCGGGGCCTGTATGCGCACATCGCCGGCGTGGACCTGGTGCGCGATGGCGATGGCAGCTATTTCGTGCTGGAAGACAACCTGCGCACGCCCAGTGGTGTCAGCTACATGCTCGAAGACCGCAAGATGATGATGTGCCTGTTCCCCGAGCTGTTCGCCGCCCAGCGCATCGCGCCCATCGACCACTACCCCAACCTGCTGCTGGACACGCTCAAGAGCGCCAGCCCGCTGGATAACCCCACTGCTGTGCTGCTTACCCCAGGGCGCTTCAACAGTGCCTATTTCGAGCATGCCTTCCTGGCCCGCGAAATGGGCATCGAGCTGGTCGAAGGCGCCGATCTGTTCGTGCGCGACGAGCATGTGTACATGCGCACGACCGCCGGCCCGCAACGGGTCGATGTGATTTACCGCAGGCTGGACGACGACTACCTCGACCCCCTCTCGTTCAACCCCGACTCGATGCTGGGCGTGCCAGGGCTGATTTCGGTGTACCGCGCCGGCAACGTAGTGCTGGCCAACGCGGTGGGCACCGGCGTAGCCGACGACAAGTCGATCTACCCCTATGTCGCCGACATGATCCGCTTTTACCTGGGCGAGGAGCCGATCCTCAACAACGTACCGACGTGGCAGTGCCGCAAACCGGCCGACCTGTCCCATGTACTGGCCAACCTGCCCGAGCTGGTGGTCAAGGAAACCCAGGGCTCTGGCGGCTACGGCATGCTGGTCGGGCCCGCCGCCACTGCCGCGCAGATCGAGGACTTCCGCGCCCGCATCAAAGCGCGTCCACATGCCTATATCGCGCAACCGACCTTGTGCTTGTCCACCTGCCCGACCTTCGTCGACAGCGGCATCGCGCCGCGGCATATCGACCTGCGCCCGTTCGTACTGTCGGGCAGCGAAACCCGCCTGGTGCCAGGCGGCCTGACCCGCGTGGCGCTGAAGGAAGGCTCGCTGGTGGTCAACTCGTCACAAGGTGGCGGTACCAAAGACACCTGGGTGGTGGAGGACTGAACCATGCTTTCGCGAACTGCTTCTGATCTGTACTGGATGTCCCGCTACCTGGAACGGGCGGAAAACCTGGCGCGCATGCTCGAGGTCAGCTACTCGCTGTCACTGATGCCGCAGGCGGGGCGCAGCGACGGCCATGCCGAACTGGCCATGTCACTGTTGGCCTCGGGCACGCTCGACGACTACATCCGTCGCCACGCCGAGCTCGACACCGAGCGCATGCTGCATTTCTTCGCCCTCGATGCCACCAACCCCGGCAGCATCTACTGCTGCCTGCAGGCGGCCAGAACCAACGCCCATGCAGTGCGCGGGCGGATAACGGCGGACATGTGGGAGAACATCAACGCCACCTGGATCGAAATGCGCAACATTGCCAGCAACGGGCTGGGCCGCTACGGCATCAGCCAGTTCTGTGACTGGGTCAAGGAGCGCTCGCACCTGTTCCGCGGGGCCACCTCCGGTACCATCATGCGCAACGATGCCTACAGCTTCATTCGCCTGGGCACTTTCCTGGAACGGGCCGACAACACCCTGCGGCTGCTCGATGCGCGCTATGAAATGTTCGGCGAGGCCTCCGACGAGGTCAGCGACGACTCGGCCAGGGGTTTTTACCAGTGGAGTGCCTTGCTGCGCGCCCTGACCTCCTACGAAGCCTTCAATGAAATCTACCGCGCCGCGCCCAGTGCCGGGCCGGTTTCCGAATTGCTGTTGCTGCGCGTCGACGTGCCGCGCTCGCTGCATGCCTGTATCGAGGAGCTGGACCAGATCCTGGCCGGCCTGCCTGGCAGTACCGGGCGAGCGGCCCAGCGGCTGGCCGCCGAGCTCAACGCGCGGCTGCGCTATACCGCCATCGACGAAATCCTCGACGCCGGGCTGCATCCCTGGCTCAGCGATTTCATCGGCCGCGTCAACCAACTGGGCCAGGCGGTCCATCACTCCTACCTGGAGGTTGTATGAAACTGTCCATCCGCCACGACACCACCTACAGCTACGCCAGTGATGTGTCCAACAGCATTCAGTTCCTGCGCCTTACCCCGCGCAGCAGCGAACGCCAGCGCATCGTCGAATGGCAACTGGACCTGCCTTGCAAGGTGAAGAGCCAGATCGACCCGTACGGCAACATCCTGCATGTGCTGACGCTGGACAAGCCCCATGGGCACCTGGCCCTTACTGCCAGCGGCCAGGTCGAAATCGACCCGGCCTGCGAACAGGAGGCAGCCTGCCAGTCACCCCTGCCGTTCTTGCGTGGCAGCCACCTGACCCTGGCCGATGACGCGCTGGTGGCCTTCGCCGCCCAGCAATGCGGCACGCGCCGTGACCGCGCCGCATTGATCGACCTGATGCAGGGGCTGGCCGAGCGCATGCCCTACAGCCCAGGGGCGACCTCCGTCGGCACTACGGCCAGCGAAGCGTTCAATGCCGGTGCGGGCGTGTGCCAGGACCATACCCATGCCTTCCTGGCCTGCGCCCGTAGCCTGGGGGTGCCGGCCCGCTATGTTTCCGGCTACCTGTGCACCGAGGATGAACAGCACCTGGCCAGCCATGCATGGGCCGAAGCCTGGGTCGACGATGCCTGGTACAGCTTCGACATCACCAACCGCCTGACCCGGCCCGAGCGGCACCTGAAGCTGGCCGTGGGCCTGGACTACCTCGACGCCTGCCCGGTCAGGGGCGTGCGCCGCGGGGGTGGCACCGAGTCCATGCAAGCCAGTGTTCACGTGCATCGCCAGTGACGCCTGGCCCTCAAGCCAGCCTTGCTGCGCGCCTGCAGCAAGGCCACTACCTCTGCCACACAAGGGAACTTGCATGACTTACTGTGTCGCCATGCACCTGCAAGACGGGCTGGTTTTCATCAGCGACTCACGCACCAATGCCGGTATCGACCAGATCTCCACCTTTGCCAAGTTGTTCGTCTTCAGCGTACCCGGTGAGCGCCTGATCGTGCTGCAGACGGCGGGCAACCTGGCAACCTCGCAGTCAGTGGTCAACCTGCTGCAGCAACGCAGCCAGGGCAGCGGCCCGCACCTGCTGAATGTCGCCACGCTCTACGATGCCACCGTGCTGGTGGCCGATACCCTGCGCGAGGTGGTGTGCCGCGACCGCAGCAAGCTGACTGCCGGTATCGACCTGAGCAGCTCGTTCATCGTCGGTGGCCAGATTGCGGGCGGGCCGATGGCGATCTACAACGTCTATGCCCAGGGCAACTTTTTCCAGGCCACGCGCGACACGCCTTTCCTGCAGTTGGGGGAAAGCAAATACGGGCGGCCCATACTCGACCGCAACCTGGAGTACCGCACCCCGCTGGATGAGGCGCTGCGCTGTGGCCTGATCTCGTTCGACTCCACCATCCGCAGCAACCTGTCGGTAGGCATGCCCCTGGACTTGCTGGTGTACCGAGCCGATGCCCTGGAGGCACCGCAGCCCATCCGCATCGCCAGCGACGATGCCTATTACCAGCAGATTCGCCGGCAGTGGGGCGAAGGCCTGAAAACCTTGCTGGCCGAACTTCCGGCGCCGCCGTACGGCTGATGGGGGAATGGCCAGGAAACCCCGCCGCCAGGCCCGCCTTCTTCGCGGACACGCAGCCACCACCGACCAGTGTAGGAGCGGGTTTACCCGCGAATGCGGTGGCGGCTGCAACGGCGAATGGCCAGGAAATCCCGGCCAGCAGGCCCGGCCTCTTCGCGGGTGAACCCGCTCCTACATCGGGCTTCGTGATCCGCGGATATGTAGCCACTACCGACCAATGTTGGGAATGCGGCGGGGCTGTCACGGCGAATGGCCAGGAAATCTCGCCAGCAGGCCCGCCTGTTCGCGGTTGCCCCCCACAAAAGGCCTCGTCGGTCCACGGACACGTAGCTACCACCGACCAGCGTAGGAGCGGGTTTACCCGCGAATGCGGTGGCGGCTGCAACGGTGAATGGCCAGGAAACCCGGCCAGCAGGCCCGGCCGGCCTCCGCGGATGAGCCCACCCCTCAACGGGCCGTGCCGCCCCCCCAATACGCCTCATGCCCCTCAGCCCAGCAACTGGCTCAATACCGCACGCAACTTGCCTGGTTTCACCGGTTTGTTCAGCAACGGTGCGCCAAGCTTGCGCAACGAGCGCCGGCACTGGTCACTGCGGTCAGCCGTGATGATGACCGCGGGTATGGCGCTGGCGTAATGTTCGCGCAACTGCCGCACCACCTCACAGCCCACCACGCCGTGATCCAGATGAAAGTCAGCCAGGATCAGCTCCGGGGCGCGCCCTTCAAGCGCCTGCAAGGCACCCTGCTGATCGGTGGCGGTGACCACTTCGCAGCCCCACTGCCCCAGCAACGCGCCCATGCTTTCGAGAATGCTCACTTCGTTGTCCAGCACCAGCAGGCGACGGCCCGGCAGCGGGTTGCCGGCAGTGGGCTGGGGCAGCGTGGGCTGCAGGGGCGGCTGCAGCGCCTGGCCAAGCGGCACCTCGATGCTGAACACCGAGCCACGCCCCGGCCACGAACGCACTTCGATCCGGTAGCCGAGAATCTTGGCGATCCGCTCGACGATGGCCAACCCCAGGCCTACACCCTTGCGGTCCGCCGCGCGGCCAACGTCCAGCTGGTTAAACTCCAGGAATATGGCTTGCAAACGGTCCTGGGCGATGCCGCGCCCGCTGTCCCATACCTCCAGGCGCAAGTGTTCGCCGCGGCGCCTTGCCCCCAACAGAACGCGGCCCTCGTCGGTGTAGCGGCAGGCGTTGCTGAGGAAGTTGCGCAGAATGCGCGTCAGCAAGCGCAGATCCGTGCTGACGGCATAATCGGCAACCCTGGCGTGAAATTTCAGGCCCGCGGCATCGGCCACCGAGCGGAATTCTGAAATCAAAGGCGCAAACAGCTCGTCCAGGCGATAAACCGCCACATCGGGCCTGACCGCAGCCTGGTCGAGCCGCGAGATATCCAGCAAATCGGTCAGCAGGTCTTCGGCGCCCTCCAGCGCCTGATGGGTACGCTCCACCAGCACCTGTTCGGCGTCTGGCAGCGGCCGCTCACGCAAGGTGGAGATCAACAGGCGCGCGGCGTTCAGCGGTTGCAGCAGGTCATGGCTGGCAGCGGCCAGGTACTTGTCCTTGCTGCGGTTGGCGGCTTCGGCAGCATCGCGCGCCTCGATCAGCTCATCGGTACGTGCAGCAACCCGTTGCTCCAGTTCGTCATTGAGCTGTTGCAGGCGCTGCTGGGCCTGCTTGCGCTCGGTGATATCGGCCACGAAGCCTTCAACCAGGCCTTCGTGTCCGGGCTTGAGCAGCAGGTTCATCAGCACGTCGAGGTGGCTGCCATCCTTGCGCCGCAGCCGGGTTTCATAGCCATGCAGGCTGTGCTCCCGGGCGAGAATAGCGGTAATCGCCTGTAGCTCTTGCGCACCGCCATCGAACAGGTGGGTCGCCAGGTCGGTCAGGGAAAACAGCACTTGCTGTGGGTCGTCATAGCCGAGCATGCGGGCCAGTGCCGGGTTGGCAGCACGCATGCCGTCCTGCAGGCTGGCCTGGAAAATGCCGTGCACGGCGTTCTCGAACAGCCATTTGTAGCGGTTGCGCTCGGCTTCCAGTTCATCCAGCCGGGCAGACAATTCCGGGTAGTGGCTTTTACGCGCCGAGTGGTCGCCCAGGCCTAGCAGCCCTGCCAGCGCGCGCTGCTGCTCGTCAGAGGGCCTCGCCATAGACCACCTCGACATCTCGCTGGCTCGACGCGCGCGGGTTGGTGAGGATGCACGGGTCATCCATCGCATGTTGCGACAGGAACGGAATATCGGCCGTGCGCACCCCGTGCAGGCCCAAGGTTTCATGGAAGCCGATGGCGTGCTTCAGGGCAATCAGGTGTTCCACCAGGCGGCCGCAGATCTGCCGGTGGTTGAGGCCGCGGCAGTCGATGCCGAAGACCTCGGCAATGACCTTGAAGCGCTCGGGCGCCGAACTGTAGTTGAACGCCACCACGTGCTCGACCAGCACCGCATTGCACAGGCCATGAGGCAGGTCGAGGAAACCGCCGAGGCTGTGCGACATGGCATGCACCGCGCCCAGGATCGCGTTGGAGAACGCCAGCCCCGCCTGCATGCTGCCGAGCATGATCTTCTCGCGCAGGGCGATGTCGCCGGGGTTGGCGATCATTTCCACCAGGTTGCCGTTGATCAGGCGCATGGCTTCCAGCGCATGGGGGTCGGTCAGCGGGCCATGACCGGTAGACACGAACGCCTCGATGGCATGCACCAGCGCGTCGATGCCGGTACAGGCCGACAGGAACGGGTCCATGCTCAACGTGGTTTGCGGGTCGATCAGCGACACGTCGGGCACCACCGCCTTGCTGACGATGGAGAACTTCATGCGCTCCTGCTGGTTGGAGATGATCACGAACTGCGACACATCGGCCGAGGTACCGGCGGTGGTCGGGATCAGGATCAACGGCGGGCTGGGCACGCGAATCATGTCCACGCCCTCGAACTCGAGAATGCTGCGCCCGTGGGCAACCACGATACCAATGGCCTTGCCGCAATCCATCGGGCTGCCACCACCGACCGCGACGATCACATCGCAGTGGTTCTGCCGGTAGATCTCGGCGCCGAGCATCACCTCCTCGACCCGGGGGTTGGGCGAACCGGCCGTGTACAGGCAATAGTCGATACCCTGCGCCTGCAGGCTGGCCTCGACGTCGGCCACCCAGCCAGCGGCAATCACCCCAGGGTCGCTGACCACCAGGACCTTGCGCGCACCAAAGGTCTTGGCGTAGTTGGCCACATTATGTCGGCAGCCGGCACCAAAGATGATTTCAGGCGAAACGAACTTGCGAAGGGGGCTGAAACTCTGGCTCATCGTAAAGCCTGTTCTTATTGTTCTGGAAGATAACCGCCAGCGTAAAGCATCCCGCGGCGAAAGCAACCAGACCAAAGCGGCACAGGCATCATTCGATCCACGCCTTGGCGCGGGCCACCTCCAGGAACGCCAGTACGTCCTCGCCAAGGCCGGGAACCCCCGGAAAACGCTGTGCCAGCTGGTCGATGATCGCTGCCGTACTGCGCTGGCCGTCCAGCAACTCCAGCACCCAGCCGGCACTGGCGTTGAGCTCGATGACGCCCCCGGGGTACAGCAGCACATGGCATGCCTGCAACGGGTCCCAGCGTAGCCGCAAGCCCTTGGCCAGGGCCAGTGTCTGCTGGCGGTCGATCAGTTTCACGGCAGGCACCGGGCGTGGGGATCCGGCCACCTTGACGGTGGCCGGGCAGGCATCAGCGGTTGGCGAAGTACATCGTCACTTCAAAGCCAATGCGCAGGTCGGTGTAGGCGGGTTTGGTCCACATGGGGCATGTCCTCTTCTTGTGCCGGGCGATTCCGGTAGAGGCATTAATGCATGGGCGGTGGTGAGGGCGAATGCTACTTTGGAACGAGTTTGCCGGGTGCATTGGTAGCAACGGGGTTGCCACACATTGCCATCAGGCCAGCCAGGGCGCCTGGGCAGGCGGCCTGGCATTCGCTGCACCGCTACAGCAATGAGGGTGGCTGCGCAGCCTGGCCGCGACACCAGGCCGCTGTGCCAACCGCGCAGGTTCATCAGGGGGTCAGAAGAAGCCCAACGGGTTGATGTCGTAGCTCACCAACAGGTTCTTGGTCTGCTGGTAATGGTCGAGCATCATCTTGTGCGTCTCACGGCCCACACCCGACTTCTTGTAGCCACCGAATGCCGCATGCGCGGGGTACAGGTGGTAGCAGTTGGTCCACACCCGGCCGGCCTTGATGCCGCGGCCCATGCGGTAGGCGCGGTTGATGTCGCGGGTCCACAGGCCGGCCCCCAGGCCGAACTCGCTGTCGTTGGCGATCGCCAGGGCCTCGGCTTCGTCCTTGAAGGTGGTCACCCCCACCACCGGGCCGAAGATCTCTTCCTGGAACACGCGCATCCGGTTGTGGCCCTTTAGCAGGGTCGGCTGGATGTAATAGCCGCTGGCCAGGTCACCCTGCAGGCGCTCGGCAGCACCGCCAGTGAGCAATTCGGCACCCTCCTCCCGGGCAATCTGCAGGTACGAGAGGATCTTGTCGTACTGCTGCTCCGACGCCTGGGCGCCAACCATGGTTTCGGTGTCCAGCGGGTTGCCACGGCTGATCTTGGCGATCTTCTTCATCACCTCGGCCATGAACGGTTCGTAGATCGACTCCTGGATCAGCGCACGCGACGGGCAGGTGCACACCTCGCCCTGGTTGAAGAACGCCAACACCAGGCCCTCGGCGGCTTTCTCGATGAACGCCGGCTCCGCCTGCATGATGTCTTCGAAGAAGATGTTCGGCGACTTGCCACCCAGTTCGACGGTAGACGGGATGATGTTCTCGGCCGCGCACTTCATGATGTGCGAGCCCACCGGGGTGGACCCGGTGAAGGCGATCTTGGCAATACGCTTGCTGGTGGCCAGCGCCTCCCCAGCCTCACGGCCATAGCCCTGGACGATGTTCAGCACCCCGGCCGGCAGCAGGTCGGCGATCAGCTCGGCAAAAATGGTGATCGACAGCGGCGTCTGCTCGGCCGGTTTCAGCACCACGCAGTTACCCGCCGCCAACGCCGGGGCGAGTTTCCAGGCAGCCATCAGCAACGGGAAGTTCCACGGGATGATCTGCCCGACCACCCCCAGCGGTTCGTGCAGGTGATACGCCACGGTGGTTTCGTTGATTTCCGCCGCGCCACCTTCCTGGGCACGAATGCAGCCCGCAAAATAACGGAAGTGATCCGCCGCCAGCGGCACGTCGGCATTCAGGGTTTCGCGTACGGCCTTGCCGTTGTCCCAGGTTTCGGTAACCGCCAGCACTTCGAGGTTCTGTTCGATCCGGTCGGCGATTTTCAGCAGCGCCAGGGCCCGCTCCTGCACCGAGGTCTTGCCCCACGCGTCAGCCGCGGAATGGGCAGCGTCCAGGGCGCGCTCGATATCCTGTGCGCTAGAACGTGGGAATTCGGCGATCGGTTGGCCGTTGACCGGCGAGCTGTTGGTGAAGTACTGGCCAGCCAAGGGCGCCACGAACTCGCCATTGATGAAGTTGCCATAGCGCGGCTTGAAGGAAACGACGGCGCCTGGGGTTCCGGGTTGTGCGTAGATCATGCTGAGCCTCTGCAGGTCAATGCCTGTCCCACGACAGGCGATATGCCGATGGTAAAAAGCCCCGCCTGCCAGGCGAATGCATCGTTGGCAGCGGGGCTCTCGTCATTTGGTAGTAGGGGTCAGGGTTTTGCGCTGGCGGTCTGCTGCAACTGCTTGGGCAACTTGAAGGTCCAGAGCATGCCGCCCTGGTTGAAGTCCTTGACCCGCTTGGCCACTTCGCCGCCCCACAGCGGCACCGCGCCGCCCCAGCCGGACACCACCGATACGTACTGCTCGCCGTCCATTTCCCAGGTCACCGGCGAACCGAGCACGCCAGAGCCGGTCTGGAACTCCCAGACCTTGTCGCCGGTCTTGGCGTTGAACGCCTGCAGGAAGCCTTCCGGGGTACCGGTGAACACCAGGTTGCCCTTGGTGGTCAGTACCCCACCCCACAGCGGTGCATAGTTCTTGTGGCGCCACACTTCCTTGCCGCTGACCGGGTCGATGGCACGTAGCACACCGATGTAGTCTTCGTTGAGCGGCTTGATGGTGAAGCCGGCGCCCAGGAACGCCGCCCCTTTCTTGTAGGCAATGCCCTCGTTCCAGATGTCCATGCCCCACTCGTTGGAGGGCACGTAGAACAGCCCGGTGTCCTGGTTATAGGCCATCGGCATCCAGTTTTTCGCACCGAGGAACGCCGGGGCAACGAACACCGAGCTGCCCTTGGCTTCGCTGCCCGGTGCACCCGGGCGGCTGGCCTCGTTGTAGATCGGCCGGCCGTTCTTGTCCAGGCCAGTGGCCCAGGTGATTTTGTCGACGAAGGGGAAGCCGCGGATGAACTTGCCGTTGGTGCGGTCCAGCACGTAGAAGAAGCCGTTGCGGTCGGCAGTGGCGGCGGCCTTGATCTCTTTGCCGCCGTCCTTGTAGTTGAACGAGATCAGCTCGTTGACGCCGTCAAAGTCCCAACCGTCGTGTGGCGTGCTCTGGAAGTGCCATTTGATCGTGCCATCGTCCGGGTTCAGTGCCAGGCGCGATGAGGAATACAGGTTGTCCCCTGGGCGCAGGTGGGAGTTCCACGGCGCCGGGTTGCCGGTGCCGAACAGGATCAGGTTGGTTTCCGGGTCGTAGTAGCCGCCTAGCCACGGCGCTGCACCACCGGTCTTCCACAGGTCGCCCGGCCAGGTCTTGCCGGCTTCGCCACCGGAAATACCGTTTTCGATGGCCTTGCCGTCCTTGTACACATACCCCATGTGGCCTTCCACGGTGGGGCGCATCCACAGCAGCTCACCGTTTTCCGGGTTGTAGGCCTGGATCTTGCCCACCACACCGAACTCGCCGCCAGCCACGCCGGTAATCAGCTTGCCGTTGACGATCATTGGCGCGGCGCTGATCGAATAGCCTTCCTTGTGGTCGGCCACCTTCTTGCTCCACACCACCTTGCCGGTGTCCTTGTTCAGCGCCACCAGCTTGGCGTCGAGGGTGCCGAAGAACACCAAGTTGCCGTACAACGCCACGCCCCGGTTGATCACGTCGCAGCATGGGCGGATGTCATCGGGCAGGCGCGCATCGTACTGCCACAGTTTCTTGCCGGTTCGCGCGTCCACGGCGAATACCCGCGAGTAGGAGCCGGTCAGGTACATCACCCCATCCTTGATCAGCGGCTGCGCCTGTTGGCCGCGCTGCTTCTCACCGCCAAAGGAAAACGCCCAGACCGGGCGCAGTTCCTTCACGTTGTTGGTGTTGAGCATGTCCAGCGGGCTGTAACGCTGGCCCTGCACGCCCAGGCCATTGGTCACGATCTGCTGGGAGTTCTTCGGGTCCTGGAGGATATCTTCATTGCTGACGGCGGCGTGGGCAGCGCCGGCCAGCAACATGGCGCTGAGCACCAGGCTCACGGCGAACGCGGGACGACGTGGGGATCGGGTCATGTCGGCTACCTTTGGTTTTTTTGTTGTGCCCGGGAAATTTTCCCGGTATGCCGGGAATTCTTGGTCCCGAGGTGTTTGCCAACAATTGCTCGCAGTGTGGAGATTTCTAGTTCCTTGGTAGCAGCTGCCTTTTAAACGAAAGGGGCGCAAAGCGGCCCCTGGGTTGGTGTCAGCGGAAATTGCCGGCGCTGCTGCGCCGCCCTTTCGCGACGCATGGCCGCTCCCACGCCGTAGTGTCTGGCTCAGGGCGTACTATCTACCCGCCGAAGTTGCCGGCGTTCGTACCGCGGGTATAGGTGGCTGACACTGCGAATAAGTTCGTAACGCGTCAGGCTCAGGCCAGCAAAGCGCTCGGGTATCGGGCTGCGAATCATTTCGGCCATGTCGTCGCCACGGGCGGCGCCGTCGCGCAGCAGGTTGTCCAGCCAGGTGAGGTAGTCGCGCATCTGCACAAAGGGTAGCGCATCACTGGCCAGCGGCCCGTGGCCGGCTACCAGCTGCTTCCAGGGCAGCGCCTGCAAGGTGTCGAGGTCGTGCAGCCACACATCGAGGCCCGGGCTGTTGGGGGTGGTCAGGGCACGCTGATAAAACAGCAGGTCGCCGGCAAACAGCACCCCGGTCGTTTCATCGAGGATCGCCAGGTCCGCTCCGGTATGCCCGCGCAGCCCGAGCAGGCGCAGGCGGTGCCCGCCCACCTCGCGCACACCCGGTTCCACGACTCGGGTCGGCAGCACCACCTCGGTGCCTCGCATCCAGTCACCAACCAGGCGGTACATGTTTTCCGCCATGGCATCGCCTTGCTCGCGCAACAACGCAGCGGTGCCGGCCAGGGCACCGATGGGCACGTCGGTGAACGCCTGGTTGCCCAGCACATGGTCCGGGTGATGATGGGTCAGCAGCACTTCCAGCACCGGCTTGTCGGTCACCGTGGCAATCGCCTGGCGCAAGGCCTCGCCATAGCGTCTGGACGGCCCGCTGTCGATCACCACCACCCCCTCGTCGGTCACGATGAAGGCCGTGTTGACCACGTTGCCGCCATTGGCCTTGGCGAAATTGTCGGTACTGCCCTCCAGCAGCCAGGTACCCTCGGCAATCTGCCGGGGGGCGAGCCGGTAATCCAGGTTGGCCTGGGCCGGAAGGCCCAGGCACAACAGCAACAGCAGGATCCAACGCATGGCAGGCGCCTCGGTTCAGGGGTGGATGGCGACCGCGCTCAAGGCACTGCCGCCTCGAACTGGTTACCGCTGTTGTCCTGCAACAACAGCCGGGTCGGCCCGGGGCCCTGGATATCGAAACTCAGGTTCGGGTTCTCGCTGACCGCCGGGTACAGCGTCAGGCTGGCCAGGCGCTGGCCATCGGCGCCTTGCAACTCGGCGTGGTTGAGGTAGAACTCGGGAATGCCACTGACCAGGCCGTTGTCCATCGGGTGCGCCACCTGCAGGCGCAGGCGGCTGCTGTCGCCACGCGGGTAGCGGCCCCCCAGCACCTCGCCGAGGTGCTCTTCCCAGCCGGGCTGGGTGCGCACCACGCTGGGTGCGGTACAACCACCGCCGGCAGCATCGATCAGGGTCGAGCCCACGTGCCACAGGCCGTCGCGCGTGAGCACCGCCGCGCGAAGTGGTGTGGCCTGCTCGATACGGATACGCAGCGATAACCACGGCAGTACCCGTTCGCCGGGCTGGAAGTCGACAATGCGCGGCAGCGGGTTGAGTTCGGCCCAGGCAATGATGCGCACCACCTCGCCAGTGAACGCGCGGGCATCGATTTCCAACGGCACCTGGCGTGCGTCCTCGGCAAAAGGGGGAGCCAGCAGCTTGACCCGCTCATCGAAGACGAACGCTTCCTGGTCGAGCAGTTGCTTGTGGTAGAAGTCCCACATCACCGAGGGCACCGGGTCCTGGCTGGCACGCGGCTCGCTGGCCAGGGCCTGGCTTGCCCAAGGTAGCCAGCAGGCCAGCAGCAAGGTTGCTTTGAGGTTCATGATCCGCTCCCATTTACCGGGCTGCCGGGCCCAGGCTACTGGTACATTTCCGGCACCTGGTAACGCAGGCCGTACTGGGCATAGATCGCCTGCATGCGCCCCTCCCGTATCAACACCTCTAGCGCCTCCTCGACCGCATAGGCCAACTGCCGGTTGCTTTCATGCACGGCCATGCCGATGTCCCAGGCCTGCTTGCCCAGGTTGGGGTACGCATTTTCCGCCAACGCCAGCTGTGGGTTCGCGGCCTCATGCAGTTGCCAGTCGACCTCGCCGCGCATGGCCATCACCGCGTCTACCTCACCGGCCTGCATGGCGGCGAAGGCTTGCTGCACGCCGGGGTAATGGTGGGTCTTGGCGCTGAGCATGCCGTTGAACACCGAGGTCAGGTAGAACGACGGCACGCTGTCGATCTCTACCCCAATCGGGTGCTGCTGGAATACCGCGACACTGGCCACCGAAGGCAACCGGCGGCGGTCATAGGCCACCTGCCAACGTTCTTGCTGATACGGGCCGAACATCACCACCTGGGCGTTTTCCAGCTCGCCCAGCTCGTTGCGCTTCTGCGCATAGTCGTGGTCGTAGGGCACCCGCAGCATCAGGTCTGCCAATTGCTGATGGCGCAGCGGGCTGCCGCGCCAGATGTAGTCCCGCAGGTCGTCGTCGAGCTTTTCCCCAGGCGGCGCCCAGATCAGTTTCAGGCGCACGCCCATCGCCTCGGCCAGTGCCTGCGCCAGGTCCACATCCACGCCCCGCGGCTGGCCGTGGTCCTGGAAACTGTAAGGCGCAAAGTCCTTGTACACCGCTACTTTGAGCTCCCCGGCGGCGATGATCGTGTCGTAGTTGCGCACTTGCGCCTGGGCCGCCGCACAGCACAGCAACAGGGCACTGAACAGCACCGCCATCAGGCGCATGGCCGTTACTCCTCGACGTGCACGCTGTCCAGGTATGTGCGCACCGCCCACAAGGCCTCCTGGCTCAGGTAGTCGGCCATTTTCGGCATGTACACGCGGCCGTCGCGCACCGCGCCATGGCGCACACGCTCGACGAACCATTCATCGCCGGCGTCGCCGACATCGAGCAGCCGCAGGTCCGGGGCAATGCCGCCAGACTTGGCTTCCAGGCCATGGCAGGCCGCGCAGTTCTGGTTATAGGCCGAGGCGCCGATCTCGACTGCCTTGTCGTGTTCCGGCGAGCTACGGTAAGGGTTGACCGCCGCCCAGCCGTCTGCGTCCAGGCTAACCCCAGCGTCCTTGACCGGGGTCAGCCCCTTGGTCTCTACCGCCTGTGGGACTACATTGCCATGGGCCCAGGCCGTACCGGTCATTACCGCGCCGGCCAACAAGCCTGCAGCAAGCCACATATTGCGTTTTGTTGTCATTGTTATGCCCTCACCATTGCACGCAAAGCCTCAACCACAGAGGCCGTGTCGCCATCTTAAAAACACCCGGCATACGGCCGAATGCTGCTTTGGTGGTCGCGCCTTACTCCCTTGGTAGTAGGGCTTGTGGCGAACGGCCAAATGAGGTGCCGACCGGGAACTCTTCCCGGCAATGGCGGGATTTTTTCCGTATCCGGCGAGCGCCCCGGCGGCCCACCCTGTGCAGGCCAAAACCTCCACTGGGAACTGCAACCATGACAATAAGATCGCTACCCGCCCTTTCCCCGCTGGCCTTGAGCGTGCGCGTGCTGCTGATGGCCGGTAGCCTGGCCTTGGGCAGCGTGGCAACAGCGGCCACCCCCCCTGCGGCAACTGCCACCAAGAACGTCACCTGGGAAGACATCGCCAACGACCACCTCACCACCAACGACGTGCTGCAGTACGGCATGGGCACCAATGCCCAGCGCTGGAGCCCGTTGGCCCAGGTCAACGACAAGAACGTGTTCAAGCTCACCCCGGCGTGGTCCTACTCGTTCGGCGACGAGAAGCAGCGCGGCCAGGAATCGCAGGCCATCGTCAGCGACGGTGTGGTCTATGTGACAGGGTCGTACTCACGGGTATTTGCCCTCGATGCCAAGACCGGCAAACGCCTGTGGACCTATAACCACCGCCTGCCCGACAACATTCGCCCCTGCTGCGACGTGGTCAACCGGGGCGCCGCCATCTACGGCGACAAGATCTACTTCGGCACCCTCGACGCGCGGGTCGTGGCCCTGGACAAACACACCGGCAAGGTGGTCTGGAACAAGAAGTTCGGCGACCACAGTGCCGGCTACACCATGACCGGCGCGCCGGTGCTGATCAAGGACAAGACCACTGGCAAGGTCCTGCTGATCCACGGCAGCTCGGGGGATGAATTCGGCGTGGTCGGGCAATTGTTCGCACGCGACCCGGACACCGGGGAAGAAGTGTGGATGCGGCCTTTCGTCGAGGGCCACATGGGCCGCCTGAACGGCAAGGACAGCACCCCGACCGGCGACGTCAAGGCACCGTCCTGGCCAGACGACCCCACCACCGAAACGGGCAAGGTCGAAGCCTGGAGCCATGGTGGCGGCGCCCCTTGGCAAAGCGCCAGCTTCGATCCGGAAACCAATACCATCATCGTCGGGGCGGGCAACCCGGGGCCTTGGAACACCTGGGCGCGTACCTCGAAAGACGGCAACCCGCACGACTACGACAGCCTGTATACCTCCGGCCAGGTCGGTGTAGACCCGAGCACCGGCGAGGTCAAGTGGTTCTACCAGCACACCCCCAACGACGCCTGGGACTTCTCCGGCAACAACGAACTGGTGCTGTTCGACTACAAAGGCAAGGACGGCAAGGTGGTCAAGGCCACCGGCCACGCCGACCGCAACGGCTTCTTCTATGTGGTCGACCGCAACAATGGCAAGTTGCAGAACGCCTTCCCCTTCGTCGACAACATCACCTGGGCCAGCCATATCGACCTGAAGACCGGGCGCCCGGTGGAAAACCCCGGCCAGCGCCCGGCCAAGCCGCTGCCGGGTGAAACCAAAGGCAAGCCAGTCGAGGTTTCACCGCCATTCCTCGGCGGCAAGAACTGGAACCCCATGGCCTACAGCCAGGACACCGGCCTGTTCTACATCCCCGGCAACCAGTGGAAGGAGGAATACTGGACCGAGGAAGTGAACTACAAGAAAGGCTCGGCCTACCTCGGCATGGGCTTCCGCATCAAGCGCATGTACGACGACCACGTCGGCACTTTGCGTGCGATGGATCCGACCACCGGCAAACTGGTGTGGGAACACAAAGAGCACCTGCCACTGTGGGCAGGCGTGCTGGCAACCAAGGGCAACCTGGTGTTCACCGGCACCGGCGATGGTTTCTTCAAGGCCTTCGACGCCAAGACGGGCAAGGAGCTGTGGAAGTTCCAGACCGGCAGCGGCATCGTGTCCCCGCCCATCACCTGGGAGCAGGATGGCGAGCAGTACATCGGCGTGACGGTCGGCTACGGCGGTGCGGTGCCGCTGTGGGGTGGCGACATGGCCGAACTGACCAAGCCCGTTGCCCAGGGTGGCTCGTTCTGGGTGTTCAAGATCCCGAGCTGGGACAACAAGACCGCCCAGCGGTGATCGCCTGAGGTGGCGTATACCCGGGGCCGCGTTGCGGCCCCTTCCCCTGGTGCTTACACCCACGAGAGCCATTCGCCATGAACTACCTGCCCATTGCCCTGTTGTTGGCGCTCTCGCCTGCCCTGGCCGCACATGCCGAAGACGCTGGCGACGACGCCCCACTGACCATCAACGGCTGCGTCATCGCCGAAGGCAGCCAGTGCCCGGGTGCCAACCTGCGCGGCGCCAACCTGGCCAACCAGGACCTGCGCAAGATGAACCTGGCCGGCGCCGACTTGCGCGACGCCGACCTGCGCCACGCCCAACTGGACCTGGCCAACCTGGAAAAAGCCCGCCTGCAAGGCGCCAACCTGACCCGCGCCAGCCTGCAGCAGAGCAACCTGCGCCTGGCCGACCTGAGCAATAGCCACCTGGTGGCCATTCAGGGCTGGGGCCTGTTCGCCCAAGGCGCGCAGTTCGAGAACGCCGACCTCAGCGCGGCCTATCTGCAGTTCGCCCGGTTGTCCGGGGCCAAGTTGCACAAAGCCAACCTGCAGGCTGCGGACCTCGAAATGGCCTGGCTCAGCAAGGCCGACCTGCAGGAGGCCAGGCTGACCGATGCCAACCTGCAGGAGGCCAAGTTCGGCCAGAGCAACCTGGCGCGCGCCGACCTGCGCGGGGCACGGCAGCATTACGGGAATTTCCAGGAGGCCAACATGGAGGGATGCACAGGCTGCCCCGAAACCTGGGACAAATGACTGATTGCGCCTGCCTGTAGGAGCGGCCTTGTGTCGCGATGGGCTGCAAAGCAGCCCCGGCAATTTGTGCACCATGCTGAAACCCTGGGGCTGCTTTGCAGCCCATCGCGACACAAGGCCGCTCCTACAGGCAGCCCATCGCGACACAAGGCCTACCCCGCTACCCGCACCAGCCCCAAGTCAATCCCCAGGTGCACCAGCTCGGCATGCGAGCTGACCTGCAGCTTGCTCTTGAGCAAGGTCAAATGGTTGGACACGGTCTTGCCACTGATGCACAGCTGCTCGGCAATCAGCCGCGCCGGGGTGCCCTTGGCAAGCATGACGAAAATCTCCAGCTCGCGCTGGGTCATGCGCTGCAGGCGCGGGTCGCTTTCATTGTGCGGGGTGGTGCAGGCCAATTGCGTGGCCAGCGGCTGTTCAATGTAGGCATGCCCGGCCAATACACGCTGCACCGCCTCGATCAGCACCTCGGGCGCCGAATTCTTGGTCAGGTAGCCCGACGCCCCGGCCTCCAGCGCCTGCCGCACCAGGGGCAACTCGTCGTGCATGCTGAAGAACAGCACACGCAGCTGGGGCAGGCGCTGACGCAGCCGGCGGGTGGCTTCCAGGCCGCTGATGCCCGGCAGGCCGAAGTCCATGACCACCAGGTTGGGCACCTGCTCGTGCACCAGGGCCAGCGCCTCTTCGCCACTGGCCGCTTCGCGCACCTGGATGTCTGGCAATACCGCCCGCAGCAGGCTGGCATAGCCTTGGCGGACCACAGCATGGTCGTCGACCAGTACGATATTCATCACACCTCCTTGGGGATGTTCAGCGCCAACGCCCAACCGCCACCCGGGCGGCTGAAAATGCGTAATTCACCCCCCAGGCTGCGCGCGCGTTCGGCCATCGAGTGCAGGCCAACCCCAGGCCGGCGCGGTTGGCGCGCGCCGCACCCGTTGTCGCGCACGAACAAGCGCAACCCCTTGGCGCTGCGCTGCAGGCGCACCCGCACCTGGCTGGCGCCGGCATGCCGGGCGACATTGGTCAACGCCTCCTGCAGCAGCCGGTACAAGTGCGTCCTGCTCGGCGCGGGCAAGTCTGGCAAATGCTCGCCAACCCGCAGCCGGCAATCGATGCCCTGCCTGGCCTGCCACTGGCTCACCAGCAGGCCAATGGCCTGCGCCAGCGGCATGTGTTGCAGCGCCACCGGATACAGGTCTTGTACCAGGGCACGAAACCCTTGCTGCAAATGTTCGCAATTGAGTTCCAGTTGCTGTGTGGTCTGCTTGACCACAGCGGGCTGGTCGGCCGCCATGCGCAGCAGGCAGCCCTGGGCGCGGATACCGGCCAGGTATTGCCCAAGATCATCGTGCAGGGCCTGCGCCAGCCGGGTACGCTCCTGCTCCTGCACCGCCAGCAGGGCCTGGGTCAGTTGCGCATTGTCGGCCCGGGCCTGCTCCAGGTTCGCCACCATCGCGTTGAAGTGCGCAGCCAACTGGCGTGCCTCCGGCAGGTTGGCCTCGCGCAAACGCACGGCCAGGTGCCCCGCCGACACCTGCCGCAGCGCCCCCAGCAATTCAGCCAGCAGCCCCATGGCCCGCCCGACCGCCCAACGGATGGTCACCAGGCTCAATACCAGCGCCAGGCCGCACAAGCTCAGCAATTGCACCAGCGACTCCCAGACTTCGTCGATTTCATCGCGGGCATCCACGGCAATCAGCACCCGCCGACCATCGCTCAGTGTCAGTAAACGGCCACCTGGGTGGTGTTGACCGAACAGCTGGCGGCCCAGCCAGGCATCCACACCGGCATCCCCCGGCAACAGGGCGGCATCGCCAGCTGCCAGCCAATGCACCCGCACATGGCGCAGGTTCTGGGTCAGGCCCGGCTGCAAACTGGCCGGGTCACGCTCGGCAGTGTCGGCAAGGTAGGTCACCACGGCTTCGGCAGACTGCAGCTCACGCTCCACGTCGGCCACAGCCTGGTGCAGCAGCACCCCGGCACAGGCCACCGTCACCAGGGCGAAGCAGCCGGTGACCCAAAGGTTGATGCGCCACAGGGCAGACAAGTTGAACAGGCGCATGGGAGCTCTCTTCAGGGGTGCCGAGGTCCATCGTAAAACCGTAGGTGGCGCGGGAAATTACTACCTTGGTACCGGCCGAGCGCTACTTTCTGCATATTTCCCGCGCCCGGCGGGGTTCCTATGCTGGCGCCATCTGCCGTGGAGTGTGTCATGCGCCAGCCTGCCCACCTTGCCTTGTTCTGCCTGCTGGCTCTGATCGCCGTGTTGTCCGCGCCCCATGCGTCGGCCGCTGCGGGCCAGGCCGACGGCCTATTGCACGTGGGCATCGGCTATTTGGGCTACCGGCCCGACCCGGGCCCGCTGCTGTCCAATATCATCCCCGAACCGGCCGACGCTGGCCTGAAAGGCGCCGAGCTGGCGATCGTCGACAGCAACAGCACCGGCCGTTTTCTCAAGCAACAGTTCCAGCTGACCCGCGCCAACGTGGACAGCCCCGAGGCGCTGTTGCAGGCGGCCCAAGCACAACACGACCGAGGCCTGCGCCTGTTCGTGGTCAACGCCCCGGCCACCAGCCTGCGCGCGCTGGCCGCGGCGCTGCCCGACAGCCTGCTGTTCAATGTCGGCAGCCCCGACGACAGCCTGCGCAGTAGCCAGTGCCTTGGTAACGTGCTGCACAGCCTGCCGGGCCGGGCAATGCTCGCCGATGCGCTGGTGCAGTTCCTGGTGCTGCGCAAATGGCAACGCGCGCTGCTGGTGGTCGGCCAGACCGCAGATGACCAGGCCTACGCCGCCGCCCTGCGCCGCTCGGCGAAACGTTTCGGCGTGCAGCTGGTCGCGGAAAAAGCCTGGACCTTCGACAACGACCAGCGCCGCAGCGCCCAGGCCGACATGCCGCTGTTCACGCAAACCGCCGAATACGACGTGGTGCTGGTGGCCGACGAACGCGGTGACTTTGGCGAATACCTGCCCTACCAGACCTGGTACCCGCGGCCAGTGGCGGGCACCCAGGGGTTGACCCCCACCGGTTGGCACAAGACCGTGGAAACCTTCGGCGCGGCGCAACTGCAAAAACGTTTCGAGGCCCAGGCCGGGCGCTGGATGAACGACCGTGACTTCGCCGCCTGGATGGCCGTGCGCAGCATTGCCAGCGCGGTCAGCAAACTGCGCCAGGCCGACCCACGGGCGCTGCAACAGCTGCTGCTCAGCGAGCAACTGCCCCTGGACGGTTTCAAGGGCCGCAAGCTCAGCTACCGGCCCTGGAACGGCGAGCTGCGCCAACCGATTGCGCTGGTACAGCCTCGCGCACTGGTCAGCACCTCGCCACAAGATGGCTTCCTGCACCCCTTCAACGAAATGGACAGCCTGGGCTACGACAAGCCCGAAGTGACCTGCACGTACCCCTGAGCCGACAACCACAACAATAAGGAATACGCCATGCGCCGCCCTCTGCTTTCCCGCGCCCTGCTCTACCCCAGCCTGCTGACGGGCGCCCTGGCGCTGGCCTGCGGGCATGCGGTGGCCGCCACTGCCTGGGTGTCCAACGAGAAGGACAACAGCCTCAGCCTGATCGACCTGCAGACCCTGGAGGTCACCGAAACCCTTGCGGTCGGGCAACGCCCTCGGGGGCTGCTGCTGTCGCATGACAACAAGCTGCTGTACATCTGCGCCAGCGATTCCGACCGGGTACAGGTGATGGACGTGGCCACCCGCAAGATCATCAAGGAACTGCCCTCTGGCAAGGACCCCGAGCAGTTCGCCCTGCACCCCAACGACCGCTGGCTGTACGTTTCCAACGAAGACGATGCGCTGGTGACCGTGATCGACACCGTGACCGACCAGGTACTGGGGCAGATCGATGTCGGTATCGAACCTGAAGGCATGGCCGTCAGCCCCGATGGCAAATGGGCGGTCAACACCAGCGAAACCACCAACATGTTGCACTGGATCGACACCAGCACCCAGACCCTGGCCGACAGCACCCTGGTCGACCAGCGCCCGCGCTTCGTCGAATTCAGCCAGGACGGTTCCAGGCTGTGGGCCTCGGCGGAAATCGGCGGCACGGTGACCGTCCTTGACGTTGCCACGCGCCAGGTGCTGAAAACCCTGAACTTCCAGATCAAGGGCGTGCACCCGGACAAGGTCCAGCCGGTGGGCATCAAGCTCAGCGCGGACGGCAAGTATGCCTTCGTCGCCCTGGGCCCGGCCAACCATGTGGCGGTGATCGATGCCAAGACCTACGAGGTGCTCGATTACCTGCTGGTCGGGCGGCGGGTCTGGCAGTTGGCGTTCTCCCCCGACCAGCGCCGCTTGCTGGCCACCAACGGGGTCAGCGGCGATGTATCGGTAATCGATACGCAGAACCTCAAGGTGCTCAAATCGGTGAAAGTCGGGCGCTACCCTTGGGGCGTGGTGGTCACCCCATGAACGCCCTCGAGGTGGCCGATGTGAGCTTCGCCTACGGCCAGCGCGAGGCGCTGCGGCAGGTCGGTTTCAGCCTGGCACCGGGCCGTTTTGCCGCGTTGCTGGGCCCCAATGGCGCCGGCAAGTCGACCCTGATCGCCCTGCTGACCCGCCTGTACGACCTGCAGCACGGCGATATCCGGGTGTGCGGCTGCTCGTTGCGCGACACCCCGCGCCCGGCGCTGCGGCAGATGGGCGTGGTGTTCCAGCAGAGCACCCTGGACCTGGACCTGAGCGTGGAGCAGAACCTGCGCTACCACGCCGCGCTGCATGGCCTGTCACGGCGCCAGGGCAACCAGCGGGTAGAGGCCGAGCTGGCGCGCCAGGGCCTGGGCGAGCGCCGCCACCACAGCGTGCGCGAGCTGAATATCGGCCACCGCCGACGGGTGGAAATCGCCCGTGCGCTGCTGCACGAGCCACGCCTGCTGCTGCTCGACGAGGCCAGCGTCGGCCTCGACCCGGCCAGCCGCCTGGCACTCAACCAGCACGTGCGGCAGCTGTGCCGCGAGCAGCAGTTGAGTGTGCTGTGGACCACCCACCTGCTGGACGAAGTGCAGCCCAGCGACGACCTGCTGATTCTCCATCAAGGGCGCCTGGTGGCCAGCGGTACCGCCGATGCCCTGAGCCTGCAGCACGGCGGCGACCTGGACCATGCCTTTGCCTACCTGACCCGGCAGCCTTCAGGAGCCCACACCCGATGAACGCCTACTGGCAGTGTTTCAACGGCATCATGCTGCGCGAATGGCTGCGCTTCGTATTGCAGCGCACGCGCCTGCTCAGTGCCCTGGTGCGCCCGTTGCTGTGGTTGCTGGTGTTCGCCGCTGGCTTTCGGGCAGCGCTGGGCATCGCCATCATCGAGCCGTACGACACCTACATCCCCTACGAGGTGTACATCATCCCGGGGCTGGCCTGCATGATCCTGCTGTTCAACGGCATGCAAGGGTCGTTGTCGATGGTCTATGACCGGGAAATGGGCAGCATGCGCGTGCTGCTGACCAGCCCCCTGCCGCGGGCGTTCCTGTTGGCCAGCAAGTTGCTGGCGACCTCGCTCATTTCCCTGCTGCAGGTGTACGCTTTCCTCGCCATTGCCTGGGTGTACGGTGTGCAACCGCCGGCGGTGGGGTTGCTGCTGGCACTGCCGGCGCTGCTGCTGGTGGCGTTCATGCTCAGTGCCCTGGGGCTGCTGCTGTCGAACGCCATCCGCCAGCTGGAGAACTTTGCCGGGGTGATGAATTTCGTGATTTTCCCGCTGTTTTTCCTGTCTTCGGCGCTGTACCCGCTGTGGAAGATGCGCGAAGCCAGCGAGTGGCTGTACTGGCTATGCGCGGTGAACCCGTTCACCCATGCCGTGGAGCTGGTGCGGTTTGCCTTGTACCAGCGCCTGAACCTGTTGGCGCTGGCGGTGTGCCTGGGCTTGACGGTGCTGTTCACGCTGCTGGCGATCGCCACCTTCAACCCCCAGCACGCAGCGTTGCGCAAGCCGCGATGATCCTGTGGCCTGGCGCGGCCCAGGCTGACGGGCGGCGCTAAGCCACCTACTACTTTAGTACTGCATTTACTGTCTATCGTCGCATTCACAAAGCACCGCTACTGGCATGTAATGGGTTCATAACAAAAAGGAAGAACCCCATGCCACATGCCCTGCCCCGGCTGCCACGCCCCTTGCTGGCGGCACTTTCACTGAGCCTGACGCTGGGCACCGCCCAGGCCGACACGGCGCCGCTGTTCTCTGCCGACGGTTACCGCATCACCCTTTACCGCAGCCCGACCCCGGCCCAGGTCGAGGGCGGCCAGGTGGTAGACACCGCCACATTGCAACGCCTGCTCAGCCAGCAGCCGCGGCCGGTACTGATCGACGTGTACCGCCGCCAGTGGCTGCAGGGCCGCTTCATCGAAGACGAGCCGCACGCCAACCTTCCCGGCAGCCTGTGGCTGGCCAACACCGGCGATGGCGAGCTGAGCCCGGCCTGGCAGGCGTACTTCGCGCAAAACCTGCAAAGCGCCACCGCCGGGCACACCGACCAGCCTGTGGTGTTCTACTGCCGCGCCGATTGCTGGCTGAGCTGGAACGCGGTAAAACGCGCTAAAGCCCTGGGTTACCACAACCTGTACTGGTACCGCGACGGCGTTGACGCGTGGCAGCAGGCCAACCTGCCGCTGCAGCCGGCGCAACCGGTGCCTTTGCCCTGATCTGTTCAACTGCCACTGCGTGCCCTGCTCCATCCAATAAAAACAAGGTGAAAAGGCCATGTACAAAATTCTGATTGCCGACGATCACCCCCTGTTTCGCGAAGCCATCCACAACGTCATCAGCGATGGGTTCCAAGGCAGCGAGGTCATGGAAACCGCCGACCTGGACAGCGCCCTGGCGCTGACCCAGGCGCATGACGACCTCGACCTGATCCTGCTCGACCTGAACATGCCCGGCATGCACGGCCTCAACGGCCTGATCACCCTGCGCAACGAAGCACCGACCACGCCGGTGGTGATCGTGTCGGCCGAACAGGAGAAACAGATCGTGCTGCAGGCCATCACCTATGGCGCGGTAGGTTTCATCACCAAGTCCTCGCCGCGCGCACAGATGATCGAGGCGATCGAGCAGATCCTCAACGGTAATGTCTACCTGCCGCCCGACATCATCCGCGCGCAGAAAAGCAGCACCGGCCGGCGCCAGAACGATGCGCCGAGCTTCCCGCCAGAAATGCTCCAAGCCTTGACCCGCAAGCAGTTGCTGGTACTGGAACGCATGACCAAGGGGGAATCGAACAAGCAGATTGCCTACACCCTGGATATCGCCGAGACCACGGTCAAGGCGCATGTGTCGGCAATCTTGCGCAAGCTCAATGTGCACAACCGCGTGCAAGCCATTCTCAGTGCGGGCGATATCGACTTCGCCGACTACCTGCGGCGCTGACCGGCTCCAGCTTCATGGGGGCCGCGTTGCAGCCCCCATAGCACACCCGGCCCTAGCCTTGGGTGCCCAGCAAATGGCTCATTGCAGTCTTCAATTTCAACGGCCGCACTGGCTTGTGCATCAGGGTATGGCCCAGCTCACGGATCTGCTGCTTGAGGTCGTTGCTGTAGTTGGCCGTGATCATCAGCGCCGGGAGCGGCTGGGTGCGGCGGGCATTGATCCGCGCCACCGCGTCGAGGCCGTTGCAGTCATTGTCCAGGTGGTAGTCGGCAATCAGCAGGTTGGCCTCGGCGTGGTAATTGTCCACCTGGCGCGCCAGGTCTTCCTCCGACAGCGCGGTGATCACCTTGCACCCCCAGCCTTCGAGCAGCGTGCGCATGCCGGCACAAATGGCCGCATCGTTGTCCAGCACCCAGACTTGCGCCCCACGCAGGCGTTCGAACATCGGCTCGCACGCGGCCTGGCTCGGCTGCGCCTTGGGCGCAACGGTGCTCAACGGGACCTCGACGGCAAACACCGATCCCTTGCCAAGCCATGACCGCACGCGGATGCGATGGCCCAGGATACCGGCGATCTTCTCCACGATCGCCAGGCCCAGGCCCAGCCCGCGATCCTGCTCAGGGCGCTGCACATCACCGCGCCGGAACTCCTGGAACATTTCCTCCAGGTGTTCTTCGGCGATGCCGATGCCGCTGTCCCACACCTCGATCCGCAAGCCGCCACGCAGGCGCCGGCAACCCAGCACCACCCGCCCGCTGCGGGTGTAACGGATGGCATTGCTGAGCAGGTTGCGCAGAATGCGCGCCAACAGCTGGATATCACTGCGCACCACCGCCGAACACCCCACGAAATGCAGGGCCAGGCCCTCGCTACGCGCGACCTGGGCATATTCGGCCGCCAGGTTGTCCAGCAGCTCGCTGAGCGCGAAAGGCGCGATATCGGCCTTGATCACGCCCGCATCAAGTTTGGAAATGTCGACCAGGGTGCCCAGCAGGCTCTCCACATCCTCCAGCGAGTTGCTGACATTGCGGACCAACTGGGCACTGTGCTGCGGTTCGCGGCTTTCCAGCAACGCGCTGGTGAACAGCCGCGCCGCATTCAGCGGTTGCAGCAAATCATGGCTGACCGCAGCCAGAAACTTGGTTTTCGACAGGTTGGCCTGTTCGGCCTCGCGCTTGGCTTCGCGCAGCCGCGCTTGCGCCTGGCTGCGCTCTTCGATTTCCCGCAGCAACTGGTCGTTGAGGCTGGTCAGCTCCGCCGTGCGCTCACGCACCCGCTGCTCCAGGTGCTGATAAGCCTGGTGCAATGCCTGCGCGGTATTGCGCCGCTCGGTGATATCGCGGATCAACACGAAGATACCCACCACCTCGCCGCTGGCCAGGCGGTTGGGGACATAGGAACGCAGCATGTAGCGCTCCTGGCCCTTGATGTTGGTTTCGGCAAACTCGAAGGTCACGCTCTCGCCCGCCAACGCCCGCGTCACATAGGCCTCAAGGCGTTGGTAATGCTGTTCGCTGTGGGCCTCGCGCAGGCTTTGCCCCAGCATCACGCCACGCGGCCAGCAGTACCACTCTTCATACACCTTGTTGGTGAATTCATAGACCAGGTCGGCATTGAGGTAGGCGATCAACGCCGGAACGTTGTCGGTGATCAGGCGAATCTGGTGCTGGTGCGCGGTCTCGGCCCGCTGCCGGGCCTCGCTGAGCAGGTGGTTCACCGCCTTCAGCTCGGCCATGGCCTGGCTCAGCGCATCGGTGCGCTCGCGCACCTGCTCGGCCAGCACCACCGAATGCTGAAACGCCGCGTACGGGTCATTGCCGCGGGTGACCCCGGACTCGACACGTTCGATCAGCGCACCATTGATGCGCTGCAGCTTGTGGTTCTGCTGCTGCAGCCGGGCCACCTCGGCCTGCAGGTCAGCGACCGACAGGAGGCCGGTTGCGGGCAATGGCGACGCCGGTGAAGGTCTGGTTGATATGCATGCCATTGAACTGTTCTCCGTAGGTGTTGAACCCGATCACCCGTTGCTCGCGCAGAAACGCCCCCACCAGTTCCAGGCTGTGTTGCCCCTCCAGTTCCAGACGCCGCAGGAAGCAGTCGCAACCAATGGTCAACAACAGCGGGCCCAGGCGCTGGTGCAGGCCGTCGAACAGCTCATGCAGGTTCGGCAGCAACGGCCCTGGGGTCATGGCCGTGAGCACGATGCCGTTCTCCACGGCACAGTAGAAACTCAGGCTCAAGTCATCGTGCACACGCTGGACGGCGCGCATGTAGTACTGGTCGTGAATGCGCACGGCCAACGGGTGCGCGGCGAACACCCGGTAATCGAGCGCCGCCACCGGCACACCGATGAGCCGGGCATATTCCTCGGCAGCGGGTTCGGCATTCAGCTCGAATACCCGGCGCTGGCCGCTGTCGGCGCCAGTGACCACCAGTTTTTCCTGGCGCGGCTGGATGTGATGGGTAGTGAACACTTCGAAGTCGAGCCAGGTGTTGACCAGCACCACCACCGCTGCGCCGCTGTGGAAGGCGCCGCCGTGGTAGACATGCGTGCGGTTGAGGTAGTTGTCGTCGCCGGCCGAACCGCCGAAGTGCGGGATGTCGCCCAACGCCGCGCTCAGGGCAGCGAGGACCATCTCCTCCCGGCTGGACAGCCCGTCGAGCAGGGTCAGGGCAAAGCTGTGGCCTTTGATCGGCGCCAACGAATTACTGCGGCAGGTGCCGACCAGCCGCTCGACCATCTGTTGCGCATCGATGAGGCTGAAGTGCTCCATTTCGTCGATCAGCCCGGTGGCGATGGAAAAGTGCCGGTGATCGAAGCCCAGCGCGGTCACGCAGTTGCGGCCGTACCCCTGCGGGGTGATTTCGCCGGCACTGGTGCAGCCCACCAGGCGGATGCCGCCAAACCCCTGTTCCAACGCCTGGGCCAGTTCCTGCAGGTTGTATTCGGCAGAACAGAAAAACAGCACCAGGCCCAGGTGGGGGTGCAGGAGCTGTCGCGCTAGGTCCTGGGCGGCCAACCGGGCATCGGTGGCCTGGGACATGGCGCTGAGCACACCGTCGTTGAGGGCCTGTTGCATCAAAGTCTCCGGCGCAGGGCGGCTGAAGGTGCAGTGTACGAAGCCGGGTACGTGGGGCGAATGCTACTTGGGTAGCGGGTGGGCGGTTCCAAGGGTGTAAATGCCAGCTTCACCTGCGCCTGCCTTGCCGCCCCGTGCTTACCAGGTCAGCACCGCGCCCACAGCCAAGGTATCGGTGTCTTCGTTCTGCGCACTGCCCTCATGCCCATCGATGGAGAACTGGTTGTACTCGGCCACCAGCTTGAGGTTGTCGTTGACGTCATGGAACAACGCCATCCCACGGGTCTTGTAGTCGGCACCGCTGCCCACCGCACCGTTGCCATCGTCCTTGGTCTTGCCATACGACAGCGCCACGCGGTTTTTGCCGAACTTGTAGGAGCCCTGTAACAGGTAGCCGTCGCTGTCCACATTACGCAACACCGGCTCGCCCGCGTTATTCGTGAAGAAGGGGTTGATGCCCTTGGCCTGGAACCCAGAGCCGGTCAATGACCAGCCGCCCAGCTTGGCCTGCACCCCATAGCCGACCCCCTTGGAGGTGACGGACTGGACCGTCGAGTCGGTGTTGTCCGAGGTCTGGTAGCTACCGTTGACCCAGCTGTAGATCTGCGCCCCCGCCAGGTCGAACTGGTAGGTGATTTCGCTCTCTGTGCGTGGGTTTTCCTGGTAGGCCTTGCCGGTCGGGCTGCTGTCGTTGGTATCCACGGGGTCCATGATGCCCACCGCCACGCGCAGGCCGTCCATCACCGGCGTGCGGTAGGTGATCTGCGAGGTGGGAAACGGATAGGGGTAACCGCTGCCGATGTTGCCGAACGACACCCCGCCGCCATCCACCAGGCCCAGCGTGTCACTGACCTGGCCATAACCGGCCAGCAGCTCGTCCAGCAGGATGTTGGAGCGCGCGAACAGGCCAAAGTCCTTGCCGATCAGCACTTCGCCCCACTCAGGGTTGGCCACCGTGCCGTAGAACTGGCGCACGTCGATGGCGGTATCGGTGCCGTTGGTTTCGCTGTCGTTGATGGTGACCCAGAACGACGCCCGCGCGCCGAGTTTCAGGTCGTCTACCTGCTTGCCCATGTTGAAACCGATGTAGTTGGGCAAAAAGCCCATCTTCACCCGCGACTAGCGCCGGTCGAACTGCTCGCCCTCGCGGTCGACCTTGCTGTTGACATAGAAGGCGTTGATGTAGCCATCGGTAGAGAATGTCGTCTGGTCCTTGTCGTACAGCATGATCTCGGCCTCGGCGGCACCGCTCAGGCCCAAGGCGGAAACACTGGCGAAGGCAGCAGCGAGAAAACGAGGCGGCAGGTGCTTTTTGTTGTTGTGCATGGCGCGCTCCAAACGGGGGACAGGATGTCGGAGGCGATTATCAGAAGCCGGCAGGCCACCCGGAACGCTGCTTTGGCGTGGGTTGGCGGGTGCTTTGGGGCGGAGGGTGTGGCGCGGTGATTTGGTCTTGGGACCTGCTGGGGTCGGGGGGGCAAGACTTAGGGTGTAGGCAGGCGTGGCAGGCGGGTATCAATACGCCTGAATGAACCGGGGCCGCCTTGCGGCCCATCGCCGGCAAGCCAGCTCCCACAGGGATCGCCTTAGGGCTGACAAGTGTTTGCCACAAGGTATGGCAGCGCCTGTTAGAGCGAGCGCCGCCCGCGCGGCGCATCGCGAGCTGCGCTCGCTCCTACGTTTGTTTCGGGCCAATTATTCCTGTGGGATTCGCGCGCGAACGCCTTGGT
>NZ_QJRK01000039.1:0-67667 GCF_003205245.1 Pseudomonas sp. MB-090624
CCAGCGAGGTGAGCATGAATGCTGATGGGTTGATTGAAGTGCAGATGCCTTAAGCAACTAGCGCCGGTATGCGCGACCCCAGGCCGCGCATACCGGCGCTAGTTGCTTAAGGCATCTGCACTTCAATCAACCCATCAGCATTCATGCTCACCTCGCTGGTACCGGCTTCGATGTCGGGCGCCGGCGCCGCTTCATCTGCGCTCATGGCCTTCATGGCCATCGGAGCGCTGCGCAGGTACGGCCGTGGATAGCCGCTGCTGTTCAGGTTCAGGCTGACCACTTTGTAGCCTGTGCCGCCCAAAGCTTGCGTGGCCAGTTGTGCACGGGCCTTGAACGCATCGACGGCATCCTTGAGCAGCTCGTCTTCGCTGGACTTGCGCGTGGCCGGCGCGATGGAGAAGTCCATGCCACCCATTTTCAGCTCCTGCAGCAGGTCGGCGGTCAGTTGCGAGAGGGCCGGGAAATCGGCGCTTTCCAGGCGCAGCTCGGCGCGTTCACGCCAGCCGGTGATCTTCTGGCCTTTGCTGTCGTAAACGGGGTAGCTGTTGCGGCTGCCCTGGCTGATCTTCACATCCTTGACCTGGCGCGACTGCTGCACGGCCTTGTTCATGGTTTCGGTGATCTGCTTGGCGAGCTTGCCGGGGTCGCTGTTCTGCGCTTCGCTATACAAGGTCACGACCATCAGGTCGCGCGCCACTTCCTTGCTGACCTCGGCGCGCAGCGATACCTGGTTGTAGCGCGGTTCATCGGCCGCCAGTGCCGGCAGGCTGGCGAGCAGGCCGCAAGACATGATCAGGGCGGCGCCGTGACGTGGAATGTGCATGTGGTACTCCTTGGCAATAAAAGGCGTGGTCGCTGGTCATCCATGCCACGCATGGCCAATCAGACCGGCATCAGTGTAGTGGGTTCAACAGTGCCATCATGACAGTGTGACAAAGTGTGGCGCTTTGCCGCAGCGCTGCAGCAGGGGGCCCGGCTTCGGTATACTCCAGCCGATTTTCTGGAGCACTCATCAGGAGAGCTCATGCTCGCCGCCGTACAACCGTTGTCCGCTACCCGCCAGAACCTCTGGCGCCTGACCGTCATTCGTGTGCTGGTCCTGGCTGCCCAGGCCGGCTCGGTCGGTGTCGCCTACTGGACCGAACTGCTGCCCTTACCCTGGCTATCGCTGGCCGGCACCTTGGCCTTGTCGTCGCTGCTGTGTGCCTTCACCGCCCTGCGCCTGCGCTTGTCGGTGCCCGTCACCGAAATGGAATACGCCCTGCAGCTGGCCTGTGACCTGTTGATCCACAGTGCCTTGCTGTATTACTCCGGCGGCTCGACCAACCCGTTCGTGTCCTACTACCTGGTACCGTTGGCCATTGCCGCAGTGACCCTGCCGTGGCTGTATTCGCTGATCCTGTCCGGTATTGCCCTGACCGCCTACAGCTTGCTGCTGGTGCAGTTCTACCCGCTCGAAGGCCTGCCCATGGCGCGGGACAAGATGCAGGTGTACGGCATGTGGCTGAGTATTGCCCTGGCGGCGGCGGTGATCACCTTCTTCGCGGCACGCATGGCGGAAGAGCTGCGGCGCCAGGAGCAACTACGCTCCGAGCGGCGTGAAGAAAGCCTGCGCGACGAGCAGTTGCTGGCCGTAGCCACCCAGGCCGCCGGCGCCGCTCATGAGCTGGGCACGCCGCTGGCCACCATGAGTGTGCTGATCAATGAAATGCGCCAGGACCACACCGACCCGCTGTTGCAGGAAGACCTGCAAATCCTTCAGGACCAGGTGAAGCTGTGCAAGGAAACCCTGCAGCAACTGGTACGCGCCGCTGAAGCCAACCGCCGCCTGGCGGTGGTCGAGCAGGATGTCACCGCCTGGCTGGACGAAGCGCTGAACCGCTGGCACCTGATGCGCCCGGAAAGCAGCTACCGCTTCCAGCGCCTGCGTGACGGCCAGGTGCCGCGCCTGACCCCGCCACCGGACCTGACCCAGGCGCTGCTCAATCTGTTGAACAATGCGGCCGATGCCTGCCCCGATGACCTTGAAGTGCGCCTTGACTGGGACGCTCAGGATATCGTGATCAGCATCCGCGACCATGGCCCTGGCGTGCCGCCGGCCATTGCCGAAGCCATCGGCAAACCCTTCATTACCACCAAGGGCAAAGGTTTCGGCCTGGGCCTGTTCTTGAGCAAGGCCAGCGTGACCCGTGCGGGCGGTTCGGTAAAACTTTATAGTCATGAGCAGGGTGGCACCCTGACCGAACTGCGCCTGCCCTATGGCAAGCGAGGAGATGAATGATGAGCGATGAAAACCAGGTCGAGAGCGAAGAGCTGCCGCACCTGCTGCTGGTGGATGACGATGCCACCTTCACCCGGGTCATGGCGCGCGCCATGGGCCGTCGCGGGTTCCGCGTGAGCATTGCCGGTTCCGCCGAAGAGGGCTTGATCCTGGCCCAGCAGGACCTGCCGGACTACGCCACGCTGGACTTGAAGATGGACGGCGACTCCGGCCTGGTGCTGCTGCCCAAGCTGCTGGAGCTGGACCCGGAAATGCGCGTGGTGATCCTGACCGGTTATTCGAGCATTGCCACAGCGGTGGAGGCGGTCAAGCGCGGCGCCTGCAACTACCTGTGCAAACCGGCTGATGCCGACGACGTGCTGGCGGCGTTGCTGTCGGAGCACACCGACCTGGACGCGTTGGTGCCGGAAAACCCGATGTCGGTCGACCGCCTGCAGTGGGAGCATATCCAGCGTGTGCTGACCGAGCACGATGGCAATATTTCGGCCACCGCACGGGCGCTGGGCATGCACCGGCGGACCTTGCAGCGCAAACTGCAGAAGCGTCCGGTTCGGCGCTGATTCATATTGCCTGTACCGGCCTCATCGCTGGCAAGCTGGCGATAGGGCCGGTGTGGACAGAAATTCATCTGTAACACCCCGCGATCCCCGCAAATCCCGGCTGTTGGCGTATCATTGCCACCTGACGGCAACCCCTCCAGGATCGCTAGCGCATGCTCGCCCTTCTCATCCAGACGCTGAATATCACGGCACCGGTTTTCGCCATGCTGTTCATGGGCGTGCTGCTCAAACGCATTCGCCTGATCGACGACAACTTCAACCAGGTCGCTTCGCAGCTGGTGTTCAACGTGTGCATGCCGGCCCTGCTGTTCCTGGGCATCTACCACGCTGACCTGGCTACGGCGGTCCAGCCCGGGGTCATCCTGTACTTCATCGCAGCGACCCTGATCGGCTTCGCCCTTGCCTGGGGCATGGCTATCTGGCGCAGCCCCATGGCCGATCGCGGTATCTATGCCCAAGGCGCCTTTCGCGGCAACAACGGCGTCATTGGCCTGGCCTTGGCCGCCAGCCTGTACGGGGACTATGGTATTTCCCTGGGGGCGGTACTCGCCGGCGTGGTCATCCTCATGTACAACTCGCTGTCCGCGGTGGTGCTGGCGGTGTACAGCCCGGACCTCAAGTCCGACCCCTGGAGCATCTGCAAGAGCATTTTCAGCAACCCGCTGATCATCAGCGTATTGGTGGCCACCCCGATGGCCTACGGCCAGGTGCCGCTGCCCAACTGGCTGCTCACTTCAGGCGACTACCTGGCGCAGATGACCCTGCCACTGGCGCTTATCTGTATCGGCGGCACCCTGTCGCTGGCGGCTCTGCGCGACAGCGGCCGCCTGGCCATCGATGCCAGCCTGGTGAAGATGGTGTGGTTACCGCTGCTCGGCACCCTGGGTGCCTGGCTGTGTGGTTTTCGCGGTGCCGAGCTGGGCATCCTGTTCCTGGACATCGGTAGCCCGACGGCGGCCGCCAGCTACGTGATGGCGCGCGCGGCCAACGGCAACCACCAATTGGCGGCGTCGATCATCGTGATCACCACGTTGATGGCAGCAATCACCACCAACATTGGTATTTTCATCTTGCAGTGGGGCGGATGGATCTAGATCCTTGACTGCAAACAACAGCAACAACACTGCCTCACTGAGCTAAAGGACACTTCATGCAAGACCAGAGCACGCCCGAGCGGTTACAGCGCGGGCTGAAGAATCGCCACATCCAGCTGATTGCGCTGGGTGGGGCCATCGGTACCGGGTTGTTCCTGGGCATCGCCCAGACCATCCAGCTGGCTGGCCCATCGGTACTGCTGGGTTACGCCATCGCCGGCCTGATGGCCTTCCTGATCATGCGCCAGCTGGGTGAAATGGTGGTGGAAGAGCCGGTTGCCGGTAGCTTCAGCCATTTTGCCCACCAGTACTGGAGCGAGTTCGCCGGTTTCGTCTCGGGCTGGAACTACTGGGTGGTGTACGTGCTGGTCGGCATGGCCGAGCTCACGGCTGTGGGTATCTACGTGCAGTACTGGTGGCCGGAATTCCCGACCTGGGCCACTGCGGCGATCTTTTTCGTGGTGATCAACCTGATCAACCTTACCCAGGTAAAGGTCTATGGCGAAATGGAGTTCTGGTTCGCCTTGGTCAAGGTGGTGGCCATTGTCAGCATGATCGGCTTCGGTGCCTGGTTGCTGAGCAGCGGGCAGGGCGGCGCCGATGCCAGCGTAGCCAACCTGTGGCAGTACGGCGGGTTCTTCCCCAATGGCGTCAGCGGCCTGGTGATGGCGTTGGCGGTGATCATGTTCTCGTTCGGCGGCCTGGAGCTGGTGGGCATTACCGCTGCCGAGGCCGACAACCCGCGCCAGAGCATTCCCAAGGCCACCAACCAGGTGGTGTACCGTATCCTCATTTTCTACATCGGCGCGCTGGCCGTGCTGCTGTCGTTGTACCCGTGGCAGAAGGTGGTGCAAGGCGGTAGCCCGTTCGTGATGATCTTCCACGAACTGGACAGCGACCTGGTGGCCACCATTCTCAACATTGTGGTGCTTACCGCGGCGCTGTCGGTGTACAACAGCTGCGTGTATGCCAACAGCCGCATGCTGTTCGGCCTGGCCAGCCAGGGCGATGCGCCGCGCCAGTTGCTGAAGGTCAGCCGCAGCGGCGTGCCCCTGACCGCACTGGGGGTATCGGCGTTCGCCACCGGCTTGTGCGTAGTGATCAATTACCTGATGCCGGGTGAGGCCTTTGGCTTGTTGATGGCCCTGGCGGTATCGGCGCTGGTAATCAACTGGGCGAGCATCAGCATCACCCACCTGAAGTTCCGCAAAGCCAAGCTGGCCGCGGGCATCACCCCGTTCTACAAGAGCCTGGGGCACCCGCTGACCAACTACCTGTGCCTGGCATTCATCGTGTTGATCCTGGTGGTGATGTACCTGACCCCGCCGATTCGCATTTCAGTGATGCTGATACCGGCATGGATTGCCGCGCTGTGGGTGGCCTTCAAGCTGAAGAAGGCTCGCCAGGCGAAGTACTGAGTCGGGCTTGTGCGTGAGGGGCAGGCCGCCAGCCTTTCGCCGCCTGGTGGCCCTGGCGCGTCGCCTATCCATGCCCCTCAATGCTGCCGCCGCCAAGCGCGCACGGTGGTGTACAGCAGCACCAGGGCCAGTACCGGCAGCACGTAGAACAGCATCAGCCGCTCAAGGCGGCCGGCCAGCGGCAGCCCCATGGTGAAGGCCGCGACGTGCAGGCCATAAGCCAGGTACAGGCACAGGAAGACCAGACCTTCGGCGCGGGTAATGCGGTAGCCGGAATAGAACACCGGCATACTCAGTACGGCAACGCCGAGCATCACGGGCAGGTCGAACGACAGTGCATTGGGTGAAATCGACAGCGGCTGTGGGGTCACCAGTGCGGTCAGGCCCAGCACCGCCAGCAGGTTGAACAGGTTGCTGCCAATGACCGTGCCCACGGCGATCTCCCGCTCGCCCCGCAGGGCCGCAATCAAGGCGGCGGCCAATTCCGGCAGGGAGGTGCACACAGCGACCACGGTCAGCCCGATGACGCGCTCGGACAGGCCCAGGTCGGTGGCCACCTCGACGGCGGCTTCAAGCAGCAAGTGGCCTGCCAGGGTCAACAGGCCCAGGCCGAACAGCACCTGCAGCACGGTGGCTGGCCAGAAGCGCCCAGCGCTGGCCTGGGCGGCATCGGGGGCAGGGTAGGTGCGTGCGTAATGGCGCGACTGGTGCCAGAGCATGGCCAGGTAGCCGGCCAGGCCCAGCAACAGCAACCCGCCTTCGAACCGGCCCAGCTGGCCGTTGGCGCACAGTGCGTAGACCAGGCCGCTGGCGAGGATCATCAGCGGTATGTCCAGACGTACCAACTGGCGCGAAACCCGCAGTGGAATGATCAATGCGGCCAGGCCGAGCACTACCAGCACATTGAAGATATTGCTGCCGACCACGCTGCCGACCGCTACATCCGGCGCGCCCTGGTAGGCCGCCTGCAGGCTGACGGTCAACTGTGGTGCGGTGCTGCCGAAGGCGACCAGGCTCAGGCCGATGATCAACGGGCGCACGTGCAGGCGCTGCGCCAGGCGCAGGGCTGCGCGCACCAGCAGTTCGGCGCCGCCTACCAGCAACAGCAGGGCTGTGCCCAGTTGCAGCAGGCTGAAGGTGGGAAGGGTGGCCAAGTCGAAAATGGTCGAACTCCTGTCGCGTCAGTCGCTAAGCCCTTGTACCCGCACCCGCGCTGTGCCGCTACGCAGCATGCCGATTTTTTCGGCGGCGGCGCGTGACAGGTCGATCAGCCGGCCGCGGGTATGCGGGCCACGGTCGTTGATGCGTACCACCACACTGCGCTGGTTGGCCATGTTGGTCACCAGAACGCGGCTGCCAAACGGCAGGCTGCGGTGGGCGGCGGTAAGGCCGTGCTGGTTGAACGGTTCGCCGCTGGCGGTGCGTTTGCCGTGGTGGCGCGAGCCGTAATAGGAAGCGGTGCCGGTCTGGTCGTAACCGCGCGGGTCGATGTCATGGCTGGCGCAGCCGGCCAGGAACGAAAACAGGGCGAGGGTGCCGAGGGATCGTTTTAGCAAGTCAGGTGCTCTCCTAGTGCGACGCTCCCACAGGTCGGCGCTGTACCTGTGGGAGCGGGCATGCCCGCGAACGAGGGCGAAGCCCTCGCAGGACTACAGGGATAAAACAATCACCCTTCGAGCTTGGCCTTGAGCATTTGGTTCACCTGCCCCGGGTTGGCCTTGCCTTTGGAGGCTTTCATGGCCTGGCCGACGAAGAAGCCGAACATCTTGCCACGCTTGGCCTCGTCAGCCGCGCGGTACTGTTCCACCTGCTCGGCATTGGCGGCCAGCATTTCGTCGAGCATCTTCTCGATTGCGCCGGTGTCGGTGACCTGCTTCAGGCCTTTGCTTTCGATGATGCTGTCGGCATCGCCTTCACCGCCAGCCATGGCTTCGAACACGGTCTTGGCGATCTTGCCGCTGATGGTGTTATCGCGGATGCGCAGCAGCATGCCACCCAGTTGCGCAGCGCTGACCGGTGCCTGGTCGATCTCCACGCCCAACTTGTTCAGCAGGCTCCCCAGTTCGACCATGACCCAGTTGGCGGCCAGCTTGGCGTCACCGCCAATTTTCACCACTTCTTCGAAGTAGTCGGCCTGTTCGCGGCTGGAGGCCAGCACGTTGGCATCGTAGGCCGACAGGCCATACTGGCGCTGGAAGCGCTCGACCTTCTGCGGCGGCAGCTCGGGCAGGGCAGCGCGGATGCTGTCGAGGTAGCTGTCCTCGATTACGACCGGCAGCAGGTCCGGGTCGGGGAAGTAACGGTAGTCGTTGGCTTCCTCTTTGCTGCGCATGGAACGGGTTTCATCTTTGTTTGGGTCGTACAGGCGGGTTTCCTGCACCACCTTGCCGCCATCCTCGATCAGGTCGATCTGGCGCTGGATCTCGCTGTTGATGGCACGCTCGATGAAGCGGAACGAGTTGACGTTCTTGATCTCGCAGCGGGTACCGAATTCGACCTGGCCTTTCGGGCGGATCGACACGTTGCAGTCGCAGCGCAGCGAGCCCTCGGCCATGTTGCCGTCGCAGATGCCCAGGTAGCGCACCAGTGCGTGGATCGCCTTGACGTACGCCACGGCCTCCTTGGCGCTGCGCATGTCAGGCTCGGACACGATCTCCAGCAGCGGTGTGCCGGCGCGGTTCAGGTCAATGCCGGTAGAGCCGCTGAAGTCTTCGTGCAGGCTTTTGCCTGCGTCTTCTTCCAGGTGCGCGCGGGTGACCCCGATGCGCTTGATGGTGCCGTCTTCCAGGGCGATGTCCAGGTGGCCCTTGCCGACGATCGGCAGGTCCATCTGGCTGATCTGGTAGCCCTTGGGCAGGTCCGGGTAGAAGTAGTTCTTGCGCGCGAACACGTTGCGCTTGCCGATCTCGGCATCGATGGCCAGGCCGAACATGCAGGCCATGCGCACGGCTTCCTGGTTCAGCACCGGCAAAACGCCCGGCATGCCCAGGTCAACCAGGCTGGCCTGGGTATTCGGCTCGGAGCCGAAGGTGGTAGCGCTGCCGGAGAAGATCTTCGACTGGGTGGCGAGCTGAGTGTGGATTTCCAGCCCGATCACAACTTCCCATTGCATGTGTGAACTCCTCAGAAGCCTTTGGGGGCACGGGTGTGCCAGTCGGTCACTTGCTGGTAGCGGTGCGCGACGTTGAGCAACCGGCCTTCCTGGAAGTACGGCGCCAGCAGCTGTACGCCGACCGGCAGGCCGTCGACGAAGCCCGCGGGCATCGACAGGCCCGGCAGGCCCGCCAGGTTGGCGGTGATGGTGTAGATGTCTTCGAGGTAGGCGGCGACCGGGTCGCTGCTCTTGGCGCCAAGCTTCCAGGCCGGGTTAGGCGTGGTCGGGCCAAGGATCAGGTCAACCTCGTTGAAAGCGGCCATGAAGTCGTTCTTGATCAGGCGGCGGATCTGTTGCGCCTTCACGTAGTACGCGTCGTAGTAGCCGGCCGACAGGGCGTAGGTGCCGACCATGATGCGGCGCTGGACTTCAACGCCGAAACCTTCGCCACGCGAACGCTTGTACAGGTCGGTCAGGTCTTTGGGCGCCTCGCAGCGGTAGCCGAAGCGCACACCGTCGAAACGCGACAGGTTGGACGAGGCCTCGGCAGGTGCGATCACGTAGTACGCGGCAATGGCGTGCTGCATGTTCGGCAGGCTGATTTCCTTGACCACGGCACCGAGCTTTTCCAGCTCCTTGACGCTGGCCTGCACCAGGTCGGCAATGCGTGGGTCCAGGCCTGCACCGAAGTACTCCTTGGGCAGGCCGATGCGCAGGCCCTGCAAGGAGGCGCCGAGGTTGGCGCTGTAGTCCGGCACCGGCTCCTCGATGCTGGTGGAGTCCTTGGCGTCGAAGCCGGCCATGCCTTGCAGCAGCAAGGCGCAGTCTTCGGCGGTGCGCGCCAGTGGGCCACCCTGGTCGAGGCTGGAAGCGTAGGCGATCATGCCCCAGCGCGAAACACGACCGTACGTCGGTTTCAGGCCGGTGAGGTTGGTCAGCGCCGCCGGCTGGCGGATCGACCCGCCGGTGTCGGTGCCGGTGGTGGCTGGCAGCAGGCGCGCTGCAACGGCCGCGGCAGAACCGCCGGACGAGCCGCCTGGCACGTGTTCCAGGTTCCACGGGTTCTTCACCGCGCCGTAGTGGCTGGATTCGTTGGCCGAACCCATGGCGAACTCGTCCATGTTGGTCTTGCCCAGGGTGACCATGCCGGCTTCAGCCAGCTTGGCGACCACGGTGGCGTCATACGGCGCCTTGAAGTTGTCGAGCATCTTCGAGCCGCAGCTGGTGCGCACGCCGTTGGTGCAGAACAGGTCCTTGTGGGCGATGGGCGCACCCAGCAGCGCGCCGGTCTCGCCAGCGGCGCGACGGGCGTCGGCGGCACGCGCCTGGCCCAGGGCCAGCTCGTCGGTGACGCTGATGAAGCTGTTGAGCTGTGGGTCGAGCTGCTTGATGCGCGCCAGCAGCGCGCCGGTCAGCTCTTCGGAAGAAAACGACTTGTCGGCGAGTCCGCGGGCGATCTCGGCCAGGGTCAATTGGTGCATGGCAGGCTCTATCCCTTACTCGATGACTTTGGGAACCAGGTACAGACCGCTTTCGGTCGATGGCGCGATGGCCTGGTAGGCGTCGCGCTGGTTGCTTTCGGTGACCTGGTCGGGACGCAGGCGCTGGCTGGCCTCCAGCGGGTGAGCCAGAGGCTCGATGCCAGTGGTGTCGACAGCTTGCATCTGGTCGACCAGCCCAAGAATGCTGTTGAGGGCGTCGGTAATGCGTGGCAGTTCGCCATCATTCAGGCCCAGGCGGGCCAGATGGGCGATCTTTTCCACGTCGCAGCGTTCAAGCGCCATGGGGATCTCCAAGGGAAACAAAGAACGGAATTTAGGTCCGCAGTGAGGAACATGTCAGCTTTTTGGCGGTCTAACAGCCGCGAATTTCTGCTGGCGTGCTCGGAAAAACAGCCAATTTAACATATTGGCTCCTTGCCCAAAATCCCTGCCATTGTTAGAGTTTGCCGCACTTTTTTACCCACGCTTTCCCCAGGGTCACTTTCCCATGTTCAAGAAACTGCGTGGCATGTTTTCCAGCGATCTTTCCATCGACCTGGGTACTGCCAACACCCTTATTTACGTGCGTGAGCGCGGTATCGTCCTGAATGAGCCCTCGGTTGTTGCCATCCGTACCCATGGCAACCAGAAAAGCGTCGTCGCCGTCGGTACCGAAGCCAAACGCATGCTGGGCCGTACGCCTGGCAACATTGCAGCCATTCGTCCGATGAAGGACGGCGTGATCGCCGACTTCAGCGTTTGCGAAAAAATGTTGCAATATTTCATCAACAAGGTTCACGAGAACAGCTTCCTGCAGCCAAGCCCGCGCGTGCTGATCTGCGTACCGTGCAAATCGACCCAGGTAGAGCGCCGCGCCATTCGCGAGTCGGCCCTGGGTGCCGGTGCCCGTGAAGTGTTCCTGATCGAAGAGCCAATGGCTGCCGCCATCGGTGCCGGCCTGCCGGTAGAAGAGGCCCGCGGTTCGATGGTCGTCGATATCGGTGGCGGCACCACCGAAATCGCCCTGATCTCGCTCAACGGTGTGGTCTACGCCGAGTCCGTGCGTGTTGGCGGTGACCGCTTCGACGAAGCCATCGTGACCTACGTACGCCGCAACTACGGCAGCCTGATCGGCGAGTCCACCGCCGAGCGCATCAAGCAGGAAATCGGCACTGCCTACCCGGGCGGCGAAGTGCGCGAAGTCGACGTGCGTGGCCGTAACCTGGCCGAAGGCGTGCCGCGTGCCTTCACCCTGAACTCCAACGAAGTGCTCGAAGCGCTGCAGGAGTCGCTGGCGACCATCGTTCAGGCAGTGAAGAGCGCCCTCGAGCAATCGCCGCCCGAGCTGGCCTCCGACATCGCCGAGCGTGGCCTGGTGTTGACCGGTGGTGGTGCACTGCTGCGTGACCTCGACAAGCTGCTGGCCCAGGAAACCGGCCTGCCGGTGATCGTCGCCGAAGACCCGCTGACCTGTGTCGCCCGTGGCGGTGGTCGCGCCCTGGAGATGATGGACAAGCACGCGATGGACCTGCTCTCCAGCGAGTGATCCTGCTCGCGGTTCATGAGCGCCCGGTTTACAGGTAGTACGCACAGTGCTACCTGTATGTGCTGGGCTGGCGCCCACACGGGCGCCGTATCCGTCAACCCGCAACCAGGCTGGTGCGTTGTCCCATGTCCAATGACCTCCTGAGTCGTCCACGAGGAACGGCCCATTAAACCGCTTTTCTCCAAGGGCCCTTCGCTGGGCGTTCGCCTGCTCGTTCTGGTGGTGCTGTCAGTCGCGTTGATGGTTGTCGACGCGCGCTTCGACGTGCTCAAACCGGTGCGCAGCCAGATGGGCCTGGTGCTGATGGAGTCGTACTGGATCACCGACTTGCCGCAGCGTGCCTGGCAGGGCGTGGCGGGCCAGTTCGGTAGCCGCACCGAACTGATTGCCGAAAACGAGAAGCTCAAGACCGAGGCCCTGCTGCTGCAGGGGCGCCTGCAGAAGCTGGCGGCCCTGACCGAGCAGAACGTGCGCCTGCGCGAACTGCTCAACTCCTCGGCGCTGGTCAACGAAAAGGTCGAAGTGGCCGAGCTGATCGGGGTCGACCCCAACCCCTTCACGCACCGTATCCTGATCAACAAGGGCGAGCGTGACGGCGTGTTCCTTGGCCAGCCGGTGCTCGATGCCCGCGGCCTGATGGGGCAGGTGGTCGAGTTGATGCCCTATACCTCGCGGGTGCTGCTGCTGACCGACACCACCCACAGCATTCCGGTGCAGGTCAACCGCAATGGCTTGCGCGCGATCGCCAGCGGTACCGGGAACCCCGAGCGCCTGGAATTGCGCCATGTGGCCGATACTGCCGACATCAAGGAAGGCGACCTGCTGGTCAGTTCCGGCATGGGCCAGCGCTTCCCGGCCGGCTACCCGGTGGCCACCGTCAATGAAGTGATCCACGACTCCGGGCAGCCGTTCGCTATCGTGCGTGCCATCCCCACCGCCGCGCTCAACCGCAGCCGCTACATGCTGCTGGTGTTCAGTGACCGGCGCACCCCAGAGCAGCGTGCCACTGATGCTGCCATGGCCCAGGAAGAAGCCGACCGCAAGGGCACCGCGCCCGCCGGCCAGCCAGCCACAACCGGCGAGCAGGCCGCACCGGCCACGGGTACCCCTGCAGCGCCGGCCAGCCCGGCCACGCCAACGGCCCCGGCCGCGCAGCCTGCGGCCCCAAGTGCTGCCCCGGCGGCAGCGCCGGCTGCCCCCGCCCACACCCGGAGACAATGATGGCTGCATCGCGCCGCAACAACGGCTGGGTGATCTGGCTGACTTTCGCCATCGGCCTGCTGCTCAGCGTCTCGCCCATGCCGCAGTTCATGGAAGTGTTCCGGCCCATGTGGCTGGCCTTGCTGGTTTCGTTCTGGACCCTGGCCATGCCGCACAAGGTGGGCATGACCACAGCGTTCGTGCTGGGCCTGGCCGAGGATGTGCTGTACGGCACCTTGCTGGGGCAGAACGCACTGATCCTTACCCTGATCACCTTCCTGGTGCTGTCCTTGCAGCAGCGCCTGCGCATGTTCCCCATGTGGCAGCAAAGCCTGGTCATTCTGGTGATCTTCGGCATTGCCCAGCTGATCCAGCTGTGGCTTAGCGCCCTGACCGGCAACCGTCTGCCCACCCTGGCATTGGTCTGGTCGGCGGTGATCAGCGCCTTGCTCTGGCCGTGGATCAGTTTCGCCCTGCGCGACCTGCGTCGCCGCTTGCGTATCAACTGACGGCGATGCGCCGCTGACAGGGAGATGTCTGCATGAACCCGCTTTACCTGGCCTCCGGCTCGCCTCGCCGCCGTGAATTGCTGACCCAGATCGGCGTGCCGTTCAGCGTCATCAGCGCCCCCATCGACGAAACCCCGCTGGCCGATGAAAGCGCCCAGGCTTACGTCGAGCGTCTGGCCCGGGCCAAGGCTGCCGCCGGCCTGGCCTGCCTCGCCCACCCCGACAACGCCACGGCCCCCGAGCGCCGTGCTGTGGTGCTTGGTGCAGACACGGCAGTGGTGCTCGAGGGGCGTATTCTGGGTAAACCGCAAAGCCGCGACGATGGCTTGGCCATGCTGGCTGATCTGGCTGGCCGCGAGCACCAGGTGCTGACCGCCGTCGCTTTGACCGATGGCCTGCGCGTGCGCAGCCTGTGCGTGGCCAGCAGCGTGCATTTTCGCCCGATCGGTGCCGACGAAGCGCAACGTTACTGGGCCAGCGGCGAGCCGGCGGACAAGGCAGGCGGTTATGCCATCCAGGGCCTGGGTGCGGTGTTCGTCACCGGCCTGGCCGGCAGCTATTCGGCAGTGGTCGGTTTGCCGCTGTGTGAAACCGCAGAATTGCTCGGCCAGTTCGGCATTGCCTGCTGGCAACCGCTCGTGCCTGCAACAGAGGTAACAAACCCGCGGTAGCCAGCTCTGCCTTCGCCATCCATCATTACAAGAAACTTTTGACGAGAGCCTGCCATGAGTGAAGAGATCCTGATCAACATCACCCCGATGGAGTCACGCGTGGCGGTGGTGGAAAACGGGGTGCTGCAGGAAGTGCACGTCGAGCGCACTCAGCGCCGTGGCATCGTCGGCAATATCTACAAGGGCAAGGTGGTGCGTGTGCTGCCAGGCATGCAGGCCGCCTTCGTCGACATTGGCCTGGAACGCGCGGCGTTCATCCATGCTTCGGAAATTTCCCAGCGCGAAGGCTCGGCGGTCGAGAACATCACGGCGCTGGTGCACGAGGGCCAGGCGCTGGTGGTACAAGTGACCAAGGACCCGATTGGCACCAAAGGCGCGCGCCTGACCACGCAGTTGTCGATCCCTTCGCGTTATCTGGTGTACATGCCGCGCAGCAGCCACGTTGGCATTTCCCTGAAGATCGAAGATGAAGCCGAGCGTGAGCGCCTCAAGCAGGTGGTCAGCAACTGCATGGAGAGCGAGAACATCAAGGATGCCGGCGGGTTCATCCTGCGCACTGCCGCCGAAGGCGCACGGGCCGAGGAAATCCTGCAGGACATCCGCTACCTGCGCCGCCTGTGGGAGCAGATCGGCAGCCAGATCAAGACCTGCGGTGCACCGACGGTCATCTACGAAGACCTGGGCCTGGCCCTGCGAACCCTGCGGGACCTGGTCAACCCGAAGATCGAGAAGATCCGCATCGACTCGCGGGAAACCTTCCAGAAAACCATGCAGTTCGTGAGCGAACTCATGCCGGAAATCGCCGACCGCCTCGAACACTACCCTGGCGAGCGGCCGATCTTCGATCTGTATGGCGTCGAGGACGAAATACAGCGCGCGCTGGAGCGCAAGGTGCCGCTCAAGTCGGGTGGCTATCTGGTGGTGGACCCGGCCGAGGCGATGACCACCATTGACGTCAACACCGGGGCTTTCGTTGGGCATCGCAACCTTGAAGAAACCATCTTCAAGACCAACCTCGAGGCCGCTACCGCCATCGCCCGGCAGCTGCGCCTGCGCAACATCGGCGGCATCATCATCATCGACTTCATCGACATGGAAGATGAAGAGCACCAGCGCCAGGTTCTGCGCACCCTGGAAAAACAGCTGGAACGCGACCATGCCAAGACCAACATCATCGGCATCACTGAGCTGGGCCTGGTGCAGATGACCCGCAAGCGCACGCGCGAAAGCCTGGAGCAGGTGCTGTGCGAGCCCTGCCTGGCTTGCCAGGGGCGTGGCAAGCTGAAAACCCCCGAGACCATCTGTTACGAAATTTTCCGCGAGATCCTGCGTGAGGCCCGTGCTTACCAGGCCGAAGGCTACCGTGTGCTGGCCAACCAGAAGGTGGTTGACCGCCTGCTGGACGAAGAGTCGGGCAACGTTGCCGAACTGGAAGCCTTCATCGGTAGAACCATTCGCTTCCAGGTCGAGTCGATGTATTCGCAGGAACAATACGACGTGGTGCTGCTCTGAGGCCCTCAGCAACACGTCGCTGCCTCGTCGCGCTGGCGAAACCCGTGCGACGGGCCATCATGGATAAACGACTTGGAGGGCCACGGCCATGGGACGTCTGACCCGCGTTCTTGTTGCCCTGACCCGCTGGGGGCTGGGCATATGCGCCTTGTTGGCGGTATTGGTGGCGCTGTATGTCAGCCTCGGCCGTGCATTGATACCCCTGGTAGCCGAGTACCGTGCCGACGTGCAGAGCAAGGCCGAGCAAGCGCTTGGCATGCCGGTACATGTGGGCGCCCTGGAGGGGCGCTGGAGCGGCCTTGCGCCGGTATTGCGGGTGCGCGACCTGCAACTGGGCGAAGGTGCCAAGGCGTTGCGCCTGGATGAGGTCATGGTCGTGCCTGATGTATGGGCCAGCCTGCTGGCGCGTGAGGTACGCCTGTCGCGTATCCAGCTCGGTGGCCTGCAATTGATCGTGCGCGAGAACGGGCAGGGCGCCTGGAACCTCGACGGCCTGCCGCAGCAGGACGATACGCCGCTGAACCCTGCCGAGTTGCTGCAGCGCCTGCGCCAACTGGGCCGCGTCGATGTGTTCGACAGCCAGGTCACCTTGCACCCATGGCAGCGTGACCCGCTGACCCTGACGTATGTGAGTGCCGGCTTGCAGGCCGGCCCCTCGCGGCAGGCCCTGGACCTGCGGGCGACGCTGCCCGATGGCCAGCCCCTGGCGATGAACCTGCGCAGTCGTGTTTCTGCCGAGGCTTGGCGTGACGGCCAGGTCGAGGCCTACCTGAGCCTGCCGCAAAGCGACTGGTCGCAGTGGTTGCCGCCCAGCCTGCTGGGCCAATGGCATGCCGACGCACTGCGTGCAGGCGGCGAGTTCTGGGTCGATTGGGGCAAGGGGCAGTTGCAGAAGGCCGTGGTGCGGCTCAATGCCCCTGAGCTGAAAGGCGCCTACAGCGGGCGCAAGGCCGCCATGTTGAGCAACCTGGCCATGGGCGCCTGGTTCCAGCGCCGCGACCAGGGCTTCGACGTTGTGGTCGACTCGCTGGCCATGGACCTCGGTAAAAGCCGTTGGGAGACGCACCTGCAGGTGCAGCAGCGCCCCGGTGAGCAGGCGGCCGATGAGAGCTGGCAGGTGCAGGCCGACCGGCTCGACCTCACGCCCCTGACCCCGCTGATCGAGGCCCTGGCACCGCTACCCGACGCAGCTATGGCGGCGGTCACTAGCCTCAAAGTGACCGGTGGTCTGCGCAACGTGCGGCTGCAGGCCCGGCCCAAGGCCGAAGGCGACCAGCGTCTGCAGTTCGAGGCGAACCTGGACAAGGTCGGTTTCGATGCCTATCACGGTGCCCCGGCCGCGGGTAACGTCAGCGGCAGTATCAGTGGCGACCTGGGCCATGGCGAGCTGCGCCTGGACACTGAAGCCTTCATGCTGCACTTGTACCCGATCTTCGCCAAACCCTGGCACTACCAGAAGGCCAACGCGCGCTTGACCTGGGTGCTGGACAAGCAGGGCTTCACCCTTGTCGCGCCCTACCTGAAGGTGCTGGGCGAAGAAGGCAAGATTGCCGGCGATTTCCTGATTCGCCTGCTGTTCGAGGAAGGCCGCGAGGACTACATGGACCTGCGCGTCGGCTTGACCGACGGCGATGGCCGTTATACCGCCAAGTATCTGCCCGAAGTGCTCAGCCCGGCCCTCGACGAGTGGCTGCGCAGCGCCATCGTCAAGGGCGCGGTGGACGAAGGCTATTTCCAGTACCAGGGCTCGCTGAACCATGGCGCGGCGCCAGAGGCACGCAGTATCAGCCTGTTCTTCAAGGTGCATGACGCCGCACTGGACTTCCAGCCGGGCTGGCCGCAAGTCCAGCATGTGGATGGCGACGTCTTCATCGAGGACAGCGGCGTGCGGGTCAAGGCCCGGCGCGGGGTGCTGCTGGACACCCAGGTCAGTGACGTCGACGTCGACATCCCGCATGTCGACGAGGGCCAGCAGAGCCACCTGTTCCTGACGGGCAATTTCGATGGCAGCCTGGGTGATGGCCTGAAGATCCTCAAGCAAGCGCCTATCGGCACCGGTGAGATCTTCGCCGATTGGGAGGGTGAAGGGCCGCTGAAGGGTAAGCTCAAGCTCGATATCCCGCTGGCTCACGGGCAGCGGCCTAAAGTGCAGGTAGACTTCGCCACCCATGACGCGCGCCTGAAGGTCGCCCCGCCCACCCTTGAGCTGAGCCGCTTGAAAGGTGACTTCAGCTTCGATTTCGACAAAGGCCTCAGCGGCAAGGGCATCAGCCTGCAGGCCTTCGGCAAGCCCGTCACGGCGCAGATAACGGCCGAGGGCCAACCCGGGCAGATGCAGACCCGCATCGATGCCAATGGCCAGGTAGCGCTCAAGGCGTTGACCGACTGGCTGCAGTTCAAGCAAGCCCTGCCGGCTTCCGGCGACCTGCCTTACCAGTTGCAACTGAGCCTGGGCAGCCGGGACAATCGTTTGAGCGTCAACTCCAGCCTCAAGGGGCTGGCGGTCGACTTGCCAGCGCCATTCGGCAAGGCGGCCGCGGAAACCCGCGACAGCCGCTTCAGCATGACGCTACAGGGCCCGGAGCGGCGTTTCGACGCCGGCTACGGTGACCTTGCCCGTGCTGCCTACGCCGCGCCGGCCGACAAGCTCGGCCAAGGCCGGGGCGAGTTGTTGCTGGGCACCGGTGACGCCCAATTGCCTGCTGCACAGGGCCTGCGCGTGCGTGGGCGCCTGGAAACGCTGGACCTGGCCCCTTGGCAAGAGCAGGCCTCACGGCTGGGCGGAGACGACCCAGGTGGCAGTGCGCGGCAGATGCTGCAAAGCGTGGACCTGAGCATTGGCCAGCTCAAGGCGTTTGGCACCGAGCTGAACCAGGCCCTGGTACGGTTGAGCCGAGGCGGCCCCGCCTGGGACCTGCGCCTCGACAGCCAGGAAGTCATCGGCGATGCCCGCGTGCCGGATGCCAAGGGTGCGCCGATGGTCGTGCGCCTGCAGACGCTGCGGCTTCCAGCGCCCAGCCCTGCGGAAAAACAAGCACAGGAGCGCGCCGAAGATGGGCCGGACCCGCTTGCCACCTTCGACCCACGCAAAGTCCCGGCGCTGGACCTGAGCATCGACAAGCTGTACCGCGGTGACGACCTGTTCGGCAGCGCCTCGATCAAGCTGCGGCCTACTGCACGCGGGGTGGCCGCCAGCGATATCGCTCTTGACTTCAAGGGCCTGCGCATTGGCGGTGGTGGTGGCTGGGAAGGCGAAACGGGCAAGACCAGCAGCTGGTACAAAGGCCGCCTGCAAGGCACGAACCTGGGCGACGTGCTCAAGGCCTGGGGCTTTGCTCCGACCGTCACCAGCCGCGACTTCCGCCTGGACGTGGACGGCCGCTGGCCAGGCTCGCCGGCTGCCGTCAGCCTGACGCGCTTCTCGGGCAGCATGGACGCGGCGTTGCGGTCTGGCCAGTTCGTCGAGGTCGACGGCAGTGCCCAGGCGTTGCGGGTCTTTGGCCTGCTCAACTTCAATTCGATTGGCCGACGCCTGCGGTTGGACTTCTCCGACCTGTTCGACAAAGGCCTGGCCTATGACCGGGTCAAAGGCCTGCTGGCGGCCAGCAATGGCGTGTACGTGACCCGCGAACCGATCACCATGACCGGCCCGTCGAGCAGCTTCGAGCTGGAGGGCACATTGGACCTGGTACGTGACCAGGTCAATGCCAACCTGCAGGTGAGCCTGCCGGTGACCAACAACCTGCCGCTGGCCGCGTTGATCGTGGGAGCGCCAGCCGTGGGCGGGGCGTTGTTCCTGGTCGACCGGCTGATCGGCGACCGCGTCTCGCGTTTTGCCAGCGTGCATTACCGTGTCGAAGGGCCGTGGAAAGAGCCTAGAATCACCTTTGTGAAACCCTTCGAGAAATAGTGCCAGGAGTGCCCATGAAGGCAGCGGTGATCCAGATGGTCAGCCAGGACGACGTGCTGGCCAACCTGCAGCGTGCCGGTGCCTTGCTGGAGCAGGCTGCACAGGGTGGTGCGCGGCTGGCGGTGCTGCCGGAAAACTTCGCTGCCATGGGTCGCAAGGACGCCGCTGCCATCGGCCGAGCCGAGGCATCGGGGAACGGGCCTATCCTGCCATGGTTGAAACGTACCGCCCGCGACCTCAGGTTATGGATAGTCGCCGGTACCATGCCCTTGCCACCGGTCGGCCAGCCCGACGCAAAGGCACATGCCTGCTCGCTGCTGATCGATGAGCACGGTGAAGTGGCTGCGCGCTATGACAAGCTGCACTTGTTCGACGTGGACGTTGCCGATAACCGCGGCCGCTACCGTGAATCGGATGATTTTGCCCATGGCGCACACGTGGTGGTAGCGGACACGCCAGTCGGCCGGCTGGGGTTGAGCGTATGTTACGACTTGCGCTTCCCAGAGTTGTACAGCGCGTTGCGTGCCGCTGGCGCGGAACTGATCAGCGCACCGGCGGCCTTCACTGCGGTAACCGGCGCAGCACACTGGGACGTGCTGGTGCGCGCCCGGGCCATCGAGACCCAGTGCTACCTGTTGGCGGCAGCGCAGGGCGGTACCCACCCAGGCCCACGGGAAACCCATGGCCATGCGGCGATCGTCGACCCTTGGGGGCGGATCGTGGCACAACAGGCGCAAGGCGAAGCGGTATTGCTTGCCGAGCGCGACATTGAAGAACAGGCGTCCATCCGGGCGCGCATGCCGGTGGTATCGCACCGGCGCTTTTTTTCGCAGGACGCATTGCGGCCTGCGCCCACCTTGGAGTGACTATGAGCCAGATGTTATCCACCGTCAGTGAGCAGCTCCTGGCCCCAGGCGGCTTGACCCTGGACAGCCTGCAAAGCGTGCTCGGTGAATTGGCCGGCCCCGGCATCGACGCTGCCGACCTGTATTTCCAGGGCCAGATTTCGGAAACCTGGGCGCTGGAAGACGGCATCGTCAAAGAGGGCAGCTTCAACCTGGACCAAGGCGTGGGCGTGCGTGCCCAGTCCGGTGAAAAGACCGGCTTCGCCTACAGCAATGCCATCAACCTTGAAGCGCTGACGTCGGCCGCGCGCGCCGCCCGTTCGATTTCCCGCGCCGGGCAGAACGGCACCGTGCAGGCCTTCCGCAGCCCGTCGGTGACCGCGCTGTATGCGGCGGACAACCCGCTCGATGTACTCAGTCGTGCCGAAAAGGTCGAGTTGCTGAAGCGTGTCGATGCCGCGACCCGCGCGCTTGACCCGCGTATCCAGCAGGTCAGCGTGAGCATGGCCGGGGTCTGGGAGCGCATCCTCATCGCTGCAGCGGACGGTAGCCTGGCTGCAGATGTGCGGCCGCTGGTGCGTTTCAATGTGAGCGTCATCGTTGAGCAGAACGGCCGTCGCGAACGCGGCGGGCAGGGGGGTGGCGGGCGTACCGACTACCGTTTCTTCACCGAAGAGCGGGTCATGGGCTACGCCCGTGAGGCGCTGCGCCAGGCCCTGGTGAACCTCGAAGCGATCCCCGCGCCGGCCGGTACCTTGCCAGTGGTGCTGGGCTCGGGATGGTCGGGCGTGCTGCTGCACGAGGCGGTCGGTCATGGCCTGGAAGGTGACTTCAACCGCAAGGGCAGCTCGGCGTTCAGTGGCCGGGTTGGCGAGAAAGTGGCGTCGAGCCTGTGCACCATCGTCGATGACGGCACCCTGGAAGGCCGCCGCGGTTCGCTGAGCGTGGATGACGAAGGTACGCCGACCGAGTGCACCACCCTGATCGAGAACGGTGTGCTCAAGGGCTACATGCAGGACAAGCTGAACGCGCGGCTGATGGGCATGGCAGTGACCGGCAATGGTCGCCGCGAATCCTACGCTCACCTGCCAATGCCACGCATGACCAACACCTACATGCGTGCCGGCGAAAGCGACCCGCAGGAAATCATCGCCTCGGTGAAGAAGGGCATCTACTGCGCCAACCTCGGGGGTGGCCAGGTGGACATCACCAGCGGCAAGTTCGTGTTTTCGACCAGCGAGGCCTATCTGATCGAAGACGGCAAGATTACCGCACCGGTGAAGGGCGCGACCTTGATTGGCAATGGTCCGGAGGCGATGAGCCGGGTGTCGATGGTCGGCAACGACCTGGCGCTGGACAGCGGGGTAGGGACGTGCGGCAAGGACGGGCAATCGGTGCCGGTCGGGGTTGGGCAGCCGACCCTGAAGCTGGATGCGATCACCGTGGGCGGTACCGGCGCGTGATGGCATTTGGGGCCATTGTGGGGGCGGGCTTGCCCGCGAACACCGGCGAAGCCGGTGCCGGGCACCGCGTCGCCTGCTTCGCGGGCACGCCCGCTCCCGCAGGGCCTCAGCCTGTCAGCGCAACCCGCGCTGCAACTCGTCGAGGTCGCGGATGTACTTGAACACCTTGCGCGCGGCGGCCGGCGGTTTGTTCCGCGCCTTCTCGTGCTGGGCATGGCGCACCAGCGAACGCAGTTGCTGGCGATCGGTGTCGGGGTATTCGTTGACGAAGCGTTCAAGGTCTTCGTCGTTACCGTCGATCAACCGATCGCGCCAGCGCTCCAGGCCGTGGAAGCGTTCGTTGTACTGGCGAGTCGAGCTGTCCATCTGCTCGAGCAGGGCATGGATGGCATCCAGGTCCTGCACGCGCATCAGCTTGCCGACGAACGACATGTGGCGTTTACGCGCACCATGAGCAGTGTGCTTGCTGGCCTCGGCAAGGGCCTTGCGCAGCTCGTCGGTCAACGGCAGGCGGGCCAGGGTATCGGCCTTGAGCGTAGTCAGGCGCTCGCCGAGTTCGACCAGCGCATGCAGCTCGCGCTTGATCTGGGTTTTGCTTTTTTCGCCGTCGAAGGCGTCGTCGTTTGAATCAACCATGGTGGCAGTCCGCTAGAAATCGCCGCCATGATAACCAGTCGGGGGCCGCTTGTCCGGCCCGGTCGTAGAATGACCCTCGCCGAACGCAGAATTTGAGTGGAGAGAACCATGAGTGCAGTCCAGAGCGTAGGTCCGAAAGACCTGCCAGCATTGCAAGAGCAGGTCGAGGCGATCATCGCCGAAGCGCGCCGCCAAGGGGCCAGTGCCTGCGAAGTGGCCGTGTCACTGGAGCAGGGCCTGTCCACCACGGTACGTCAGCGCGAGGTCGAAACGGTTGAATTCAACCGCGACCAGGGCTTTGGCATCACCCTCTATGTTGGCCAGCGCAAAGGCTCGGCCAGTACCTCGGCCAGTGGCCCGGAGGCGATCCGGGAAACCGTCGCGGCAGCGCTGGCCATTGCCAGGCACACCTCCGAGGACGACTGTTCGGGCCTGGCGGACGCGGCGTTGATGGCCCGGGAAATTCCGGACCTGGACCTGTATCACGACTGGGCTCTCGAGCCCGAGAAAGCCATTGAGATGGCCTTGGCGTGCGAAGCGGCGGCGTTTGATGCCGACCCGCGCATCCTCAATGCCGATGGCACCACCCTCAACACCCACCAGGGCTGCCGCGTGTATGGCAACAGCCACGGGTTCATCGGTGCTTACGCCTCGACCCGGCACAGCCTGAGCTGCGTGATGATCGCTGAAGGCGACGGGCAGATGCAGCGCGATTACTGGTATGACGTCAACCGCCAGGGCAACCTGCTGGCCGACCCGCGCAGCATTGGTGTGCGTGCCGCGCAGCGGGCCGCCAGCCGGCTCGGCGCGCGCCCGGTGCCAACCTGCGAAGTGCCGGTGCTGTTTTCCGCAGAACTGGCAGGCGGTTTGTTCGGCAGCTTTCTGTCGGCGATTTCCGGCGGCAATCTGTACCGCAAGTCGTCGTTCCTCGAAGGCAGCATTGGCCAGCGCCTGTTCCCGTCCTGGCTGACCCTCGACGAGCGGCCGCACATTCCGCGCGCGCTGGCCAGTGCAGCGTTCGACGCCGACGGCCTGGCGACCTATGCCAAACCGTTCGTCGACAAAGGCGAGCTGGTGTCGTATCTGCTGGGTACCTACTCGGGGCGCAAGCTGGGCTTGCCCAGCACGGCCAACGCCGGCGGTGTACACAACCTGTTCGTCAGCCACGGCGTCGAGGACCAGGCTGCACTGATCCGGCGTATGGGGCGTGGGCTGTTGGTGACCGAGCTGATGGGCCATGGCCTGAACATGGTGACGGGTGATTACTCCCGTGGGGCAGCGGGTTTCTGGGTCGAGAATGGTGAAATCCAGCATGCGGTGCAGGAAGTGACGATTGCCGGCAACATGAAGGATATGTTCCAGCAGATTGTCGCGATTGGCAGCGATCTTGAAACACGCAGCAATATCCACACCGGGTCGGTGCTGATCGAGCGGATGACTGTGGCAGGTAGCTGATTCATTGCCTGTACCGGCCCATTCGCGGGCTCGCCCGCTCCCACAGCTTGAAGCCTATGCAATCCCCTGTGGGAGCGGGCAAGCCCGCGAAGAGGCCGGTACAGGCAATAAAGAATTTCAGTGGAATACAAGACCCGGCCCTCGCGCCGGGTTTTTTCTTTCATCAGCTCCCCTTGAAGTGATTCTATTTATCAATTAATAATGAATATCATTATCCAGTAACTCGGCGATGATGTTCATGAATTCCGTCCTCCGCGAACTGCCCTACCTGGAAAACTGGCGCTGGCTCAGCCGCCGGATCCGCTGCGCGCTCGAACCTGACGAGCCGCGCCTGATCGAGCACTACCTGGCCGAAGGCCGTTACCTGGTGTGTTGTACCGAAACCTCGCCATGGACGGTGGCGTTGACTTCCTTCCGCCTGCTGCTCGACACCGCCTGCGACCGCATGTTGCCCTGGCACTGGCGCTGCCTGTGCCTGGACCAGGCCTGGCGGCCGCTGCTGGACCTGCGCAACCTCGACCGCCAGGCCCAGAACCAGCGTTGGCAGCCCTACGCCATTCAGTTGGCCAACTGCAGCCTGCTGCCGTCGATTTCTCCCGATGAACTGATGCAAGGATTTGATGATGAGTGATACCCGTATCGAGCGTGACAGCATGGGTGAACTGCAGGTGCCGGCCCAAGCCCTGTATGGCGCCCAGACCCAGCGCGCGGTCGACAACTTCCCGATCAGCGGCCAGCGCATGCCGGCCCAGTTCATTCGTGCCTTGCTGCTGGCCAAAGCGGCTGCGGCCAAGGCCAACGTAGAGCTGGAGCAACTGTCCGCCGCCCAGGGGCAGGCCATCGTCAAGGCGGTGGAACAACTGCTGGCACAAGACTACATCCAGCACTTCCCGGTCGACGTGTTTCAGACAGGCTCGGGCACCAGCTCGAACATGAACGCGAACGAGGTGATCGCCACCCTGGCCAGCCGTGTGCTCGGCGAGCCGGTCAATGCCAACGATCACGTCAATTGCGGCCAGAGCAGCAACGACATCATTCCCACCACTATTCACGTCAGCGCTGCCCTCGCCGTGCATGAGCAGCTGTTACCTGCCCTGGCGCACCTGGTGCAGGTGATCAAGGCCAAGTCCAGGCAGGTGCCTCAGTACGTGAAAACCGGCCGTACCCACCTGATGGATGCAATGCCCGTGCGCCTGAGCCAGGTGCTGGACGGTTGGGCAGCGCAGATCGAAGGTGCCAAGGCGCACATCGAAGCCACCCTGCCAAGCCTGCAGGCGCTGGCCCAGGGCGGCACCGCAGTGGGCACCGGCATCAATGCCCACCCGCAGTTCGCTACCGCTTTCGCGCGCCAGCTCAGCGGCCTGACCCAGGTCCAGTTCACGCCGGGGCACAACCTGTTTGCCCTGATCGGTTCGCAGGATACCGCGGTAGCCCTGTCCGGCCAGCTCAAGACCACAGCGGTGGCACTGATGAAGATTGCCAACGACCTGCGCTGGATGAACTCGGGCCCTCTGGCCGGCCTTGGGGAAATCGAACTGCAGGGTCTGCAGCCGGGCTCTTCGATCATGCCAGGCAAGGTCAACCCGGTGATCCCGGAGGCTACGGCCATGGTCGCCGCGCAGGTCATCGGCAACGACGCCACCATCGCCGTGGCTGGGCAGTCGGGCAACTTCGAACTGAACGTGATGTTGCCGCTGATCGCACGCAACCTGCTGGAGAGCATCGAGTTGATGGCCAACGTCAGCCGCCTGCTGGCCGACAAAGCCATTGCCAGCTTCAAGGTCAACGAGGCCAAGCTGAAGGAGGCGCTGGCGCGCAACCCGATCCTGGTCACTGCACTGAACCCGATCATCGGCTACCTGAAGGCCGCTGAAATTGCCAAGACCGCCTACCAGCAAGGTCGCCCGATCATTGATGTCGCCCTGGAGCATACCGACCTGTCGCGGGACCAGCTGGAAACGCTGCTGGACCCGGAAAAACTCACCGCTGGCGGCATCTGACACTGCCTTACCGCCGAGGAAACAGACATGCAGCACTGGAAACGCACCATGGAACTGGCCAACCGCCTGTTCGAACAAGGCGAGCTGGTCGATGCCCGGGAACATTACCTGCAAGCCCTGGCCCTGGCCCAGGTGCTGTTCGAGCGCTGGCATGACGTCGACGAAGCGGTGGCTGCCCTGGTCGTCGCTCACCATAACCTGGCCGACCTGCACCTGCGCCTGAACCAGCCGCATGAAAGTGCCGATTACCTCTGTGCCGCGCACCAGTGGCTGCTGCAGGCCAGCCAGCAAGCCCGCTTGCCACAGGCGCTGCGGGACGCAGCCCTGCGCCACAGTGGGCGTACCTACACCGAACTGCTCGGTTTCATCGCGGAGTACGGCCAGTACCCGCGTACCGAACGCCTGCTCAACCGCCACAACATCGGCGCCAGCGAACTCGCTGCCCCGGCCGGCGTGGTACCCAGTACTCAAGCCTACGGAATTCACTGACATGCCCCATACCTTGCCTGCTTTGCCTTACGCCTACGACGCGCTGGAGCCGCACATCGACGCGCAGACCATGGAGATCCACCACACCAGGCACCACCAGACTTATGTCAATGGCCTCAACGCCGCCGTCGAAGGCACCGAGTGGGCTGAGTGGCCAGTCGAAAAACTGGTCGCTGCGGTCGGGCACTTGCCGGAGCAGCTGCGTGGCGCCGTGACCAACCACGGTGGCGGTCACGCCAACCACAGCCTGTTCTGGACCGTGATGTCGCCGCAGGGCGGGGGTGAGCCTACGGGCGAGCTGGCACAAGCCATCACCACGCAACTGGGCGGTTTCGACGCGTTCAAGGAAGCCTTCACCAAGGCCGCCCTGACCCGCTTCGGCAGCGGCTGGGCCTGGCTCAGCGTAACGCCGCAGAAAACCTTGGTCGTGGAAAGCAGCGGCAACCAGGACAGCCCACTGATGCATGGCAACACGCCGATTCTCGGGTTGGACGTGTGGGAGCATGCGTATTACCTGAAATACCAGAACCGCCGCCCGGAATACATTGGTGCCTTCTACAACGTCATCGACTGGGCGCAAGTGCAACACCGCTATCTCGAAGCCCTGAAGTGAGTCGGACCGGTATGCGCTCAGAGGTCATGTCGGTCAGCAGTGTGCGCCTGTTTCGCCAGGCGCTGGGTGCCTTGCTGTTGCTGGCGGGTACCGCGCTGCTGGCGGCGCGCGGTCTTGCCTGGCTGGACTTGGCGCCGCGCATGCTGCGCGCCCTGGAGGGCGGCGCTTTGTGTGCGCTGGGCACGGCGCTGGGCGCAGTACCGGTGCTGGTCATTCGTAACATGCCGGTGGCGTTGGCCGACACCTTGCTGGGCTTCGGCGCCGGGGTCATGCTGGCGGCTACGGCATTTTCATTGATCATGCCCGGGCTGGATGCGGCCCAGGCCATCGGCTTCAGCCCATGGGGTGCGGGTGGCTTGATCAGCTTCGGCTTGATGTTCGGCGCGTTGTGCCTGTTCCTTATCGACCTCAAGGTCTCCAACGCCTCGCCGCAAGCACTGGTTGGCAGTGCGCAGCAGCCGGTGATCGCCGCGCGAATCTGGCTTTTCGTCATTGCCATCATTGCCCACAACATTCCCGAAGGCATGGCGATTGGTGTGTCAGCCGGGGGTGGCATGGCCGACGCAGACAGCCTGGCCATGGGCATCGCCTTGCAGGATGTGCCCGAGGGGCTGGTGATTGCCCTGGTGTTGGCAGGGGCGGGCATGCCGCGCTTCAAGGCGTTCATGATCGGCGCGGCTTCGGGCTTGGTCGAGCCTGTGGCTGCGGTGATCTGTGCCTGGCTGGTGAATGTCGCCGAATTGCTGCTGCCCCTGGGGCTCGCCTGCGCAGCCGGCGCGATGCTGCTGGTGGTAACCCAGGAAGTCATCCCCGAATCGCGCAGCAACGGCCATCACCGCCTGGCCAGCCTGGGGCTGTGCATCGGCTTCTGCCTGATGATGGTGATGGATACCGCGCTGTCCTGATCTTTGGTCAGGTCGAAGGGGTGCACACTGTGGGCGCGGTGCAGGGCTTGGAGGCTTACTCGCCTTCGTCGAAGTAGTTGTTGATCAACTCGACCAGCGCGTCCATGGCATCGTTGTCCTGCTCACCCTCGGTATGCAGGTGCACCTGGGTACCCTTGCCAGCCGCCAGCATCATCACCGCCATGATGCTTTTGCCGTCTACCAGTTTGTCCGGCGCGCGGCCGACCCGCACCTGGCAGGGAAAGCGGCCGGCCACGCCGACGAACTTCGCTGCCGCCCGGGCATGCAGGCCCAGCTTGTTGATGATGGTGATTTCGCGGGCGGGCATCGTGGGGCGGATCCTTGGGCTAGAGGTCGCGGTGGCGGACCTGGACGTTTTTCAGGGACTGTTGCAGCAACTGGCCGAGGCGTTCGGTGATGTACACCGAACGATGGTGGCCGCCGGTGCAGCCAATGGCAATGGTCACGTAGGCAGGGTTACTGGCTGCGAAGCGGGGTAGCCACTTGAGCAGGTAGCTGGAAATATCGTTGAACATGTCCTCGACGTCTGGCTGCGCGGCCAGGTAGTCGATCACTGGCTGTTCCAGGCCGGAGTGCTCACGCAATTCGGGCTTCCAATAGGGGTTGGGCAGGCAGCGTACGTCGAACACCAGATCGGCATCGACCGGCATACCGCGTTTGAAGCCGAATGACTCGACCAGGAATGCGGTACCAGGCTCGGGCTTGTTGAGCAGGCGCAACTTGATCGTGTCACGCAACTGGTAGAGGTTCAGGCTGGTGGTGTCGATCTTCAGGTCGGCCAGGTCGGCAATCGGCCCCAGCAGTTCGCTCTCCACGCGGATGGCCTCTGCCAGCGAGCGGTCGGCGTTGGTCAGCGGGTGGCGGCGGCGGGTTTCTGAAAACCGCTTGAGCAGGGTATCTTCATCGGCATCCAGGTACAGCACATCGCACTGGATGTGGCGGGCACGGGCGTCGGCTAGCAGCTCGGGGAAGCGCGACAGGTGGCTGGGCAGGTTGCGGGCGTCGATCGACACTGCCACTTTCGGCTGCAGCAGTTCGGTGTTGATCAGTGCATTTTCCGCGAGCTGCGGCAGCAGCCCGGCGGGCAGGTTGTCAATGCAATAGAAACCGTTGTCTTCCAGGACATCGAGGGCGGTGCTCTTGCCGGAGCCAGACCGGCCGCTGACGATGATCAGGCGCATGTTCAGTGCTCGTTCTGTACGTCCAGGACAACCTGGTACAAGGCCTCGTTGCTGGTGGCCGAACGCAAGCGATCACGCACGTCCTTGCGGTCGAGCATGCTGGCGATCTGGCGCAGCAGTTCCAGGTGGGCATCGGTGGCGGCTTCAGGGACCAGCAGGACGAACAGCAAGTCTACCGGCGCGCCATCGATGGCATCGTAATCGATGGGTGCTTCCAGGTGCAGCAGGGCGCTGACTGGCGCGGAGCAGCCTTCAAGCCGGCAGTGCGGAATGGCGATGCCATTGCCGAAACCGGTTGAACCGAGTTTTTCCCGGGCGACCAGCTTTTCGAAGACGACTTGCATCTCCAGTTCCGGCACCTGTTCGGCGATGATGGTGGCGACCTTTTCCAGGGCGCGCTTCTTACTGCCGCCCGGCACGTTCACGAGGGAACGGCCGGGGGTCAGGATGGTTTCAAGTCGGATCATGGATGAGGGGGATCAGCGGGCAGCTGCACCTTGCAGCAGGCTTTGCTGTTTTTCCTTGTGTTTTTTCAGTTGGCGGTCGAGCTTGTCGGCCAAGGCATCGATCGCTGCATACATATCTTCGTGTTCGGCGTTTGCTACCACTTCGCCGCCGGGAATCTGCAGGGTCGCCTCGACCTTCTGCTGCAGCTTCTCGACCTTCATGATGACCTGCACGTTGGTGATCTTGTCGAAGTGACTTTCCACGCGGGCGAGCTTTTCGAGCACGTAATCGCGCAGTGGCTGGGTGACTTCTACATGCTGTCCACTGATATTGACTTGCATACAGCTTCTCCTGTGTTGCCCGTGCATAAAGAGGCAGGTCTTGCACCTGCCCCGCAAACGCTATGGCAGATCTCAGGGGCTACATCAGTCGCTTGCGCTCACTCGACGGTGCGATGCCGAGAGACTCGCGGTACTTGGCGACGGTGCGACGGGCCACCTGGATGCCTTGTGCCTCCAGTAAACCAGCGATCTTGCTGTCACTCAATGGCTTTTTCTGATTTTCCGCTGCAACCAGTTTCTTGATGATCGCGCGGATCGCTGTAGACGAGCATTCTCCGCCTTCGGAGGTGCTGACGTGGCTGGAGAAAAAGTATTTCAGTTCGTAGATGCCGCGGGGCGTGTGCATGTATTTCTGCGTGGTCACCCGGGAAATGGTCGACTCGTGCATGCCCACCGCTTCGGCAATGTCATGCAGCACCAGCGGTTTCATCGCTTCGTCGCCATGATCGAGGAAGCCGCGCTGATGCTCGACGATCTGCGTGGCGACTTTCATCAGGGTTTCGTTGCGGCTTTGCAGGCTCTTGATGAACCAGCGCGCCTCCTGCAGCTGGTTGCGCATGAAGGTGTTGTCGGCACTGGTGTCGGCGCGGCGCACGAAGCCGGCGTATTGAGCGTTCACGCGCAGGCGCGGGATGGCTTCCTGGTTCAGTTCCACCAGCCAGCGGTCGCTGTCCTTGCGCACGATCACGTCCGGTACCACGTACTCGGGCTCGCTGGACTCGATCTGCGAACCCGGGCGCGGGTTGAGGCTTTGCACCAGTTCGATCACCTGGCGCAGTTCGTCTTCCTTGATTTTCATGCGGCGCATGAGCTGGCTGTAGTCGCGGCTGCCGAGCAAGTCGATGAAATCGCTGACCAGCCGTTTCGCCTCGTTCAGCCACGGCGTGCTGGCAGGCAGCTGGCGCAGTTGCAGCAACAGGCACTCGCCAAGGGTGCGTGCCGCGACGCCTGCCGGTTCGAACTGCTGAATGCGGTGCAGCACCGCTTCGACTTCGTCCAGCTCGATATCCAGCTCCGGGTCGAAGCCAGCGCAGATTTCTTCGAGGGTGTCTTCCAAGTACCCTTGGCCGTTGATGCTGTCGATCAGGGTCACGGCGATCAGGCGGTCGGTATCCGACATCGGCGCCAGGTTCAGTTGCCACAGCAGGTGGCTTTGCAGGCTTTCGCCGGCCGATGTCCGCGTGGTGAAGTCCCACTCGTCGTCATCGTTGCTCGGCAGGCTGCTGGCGCTGGTCTGGTAGATGTCTTCCCAGGCGGTGTCGACCGGCAGCTCGTTGGGGATGCGCTCGCTCCATTCACCGTCTTCGAGGTTGTCGGCACTGACCGTGCTTTCCTGGAAGCTGTTGTCCTGAACGTCGGCGGCCGGCTTGTTCTCGGCGTTGTCGGCCATCGGGTCGCTGTTGTCGAAGTCGTCGCCGTCTTCCTGGCGTTCGAGCATCGGGTTCGACTCCAGCGCCTCCTGGATTTCCTGTTGGAGGTCCAGGGTGGAAAGCTGGAGCAGGCGGATGGCCTGTTGCAACTGCGGTGTCATCGTCAGTTGCTGGCCCATTTTTAGGACGAGCGATGGTTTCATGGCTGGGGCTTAATACCTTGTTCGCCGGCGCGCATGCGCCATCCACTACACGAGGGCGCCGGGGCGCCAGATCAAGCAAGTTTTATGCCTTAAATTGTAGCGTTTGCCTAGAGTACGTAACAATTTTAACCCTGAGTACAGGGCAGGTTGCAGTACTCCAGGCAGGAGTGGGTCAGAGCCGGAACTCGTGGCCCAGGTAAACCTCTTTGACCAGTTCGTTGGCCAGGATGGTTTCGGCGTCGCCTTCGGCGATCAGCCGGCCATCGTTGACGATGTAGGCGGTCTCGCAGATATCCAGGGTTTCGCGCACGTTGTGGTCCGTGATCAGCACACCGATACCCTTGGCCTTGAGGTGGTGGATGATCTGCTTGATGTCGCCGACCGAGATCGGGTCCACGCCGGCGAAGGGTTCGTCCAGCAGGATGAACTTGGGCGCGGTCGCCAGGGCGCGGGCGATCTCGACACGGCGGCGTTCGCCACCGGACAGGCTCATGCCGAGGTTGTCGCGGATGTGGCTGATGTGGAACTCCTGCAGCAGGCTTTCCAGTTCCTTGCGCCGGCCATCGCGGTCGAGGTCCTTGCGGGTCTCGAGGATGGCCATGATGTTGTCGGCCACCGAAAGCTTGCGGAAGATCGAGGCTTCCTGCGGCAGGTAGCCGATGCCGGCGCGCGCGCGGCCGTGCATGGGCTGGTGACTGACATCGAGGTTGTCGATCAGTACACGACCCTGCTCGGCCTGGACCAGGCCGACGATCATGTAGAAGCAGGTGGTCTTGCCGGCACCGTTCGGGCCGAGCAATCCGACGATCTGGCCGCTGTCGATCGACAGGCTGACATCACGTACGACCTGGCGCCCCTTGTAGCTTTTGGCCAGGTGCTGGGCTTTTAGGGTTGCCATTTACTCGGCCTTCTTCTTGGGCTGGATCACCATGTCGATGCGCTGACGTGGCTGGGTCACGTTACCGCCACGGCCGGCGGTAGCCACCTGCGACTTGGTGTTGTAGACGATCTTCTCGCCCTCGGTGGTGTTGCCCTCGTTCTCGACCTTGGCGCGGTCGGTGAGGATCACGGTGTCTTTTTGCGCCTGGTACTGGATGGTCACTGCCCAGCCCTTCATCTTGTCGGGCTTGGCGGCGCTCTGCTGCTGCTCGAAGTAGGCCAGGTTGCCAACCGAAGTGACCACGTCGATGTCGCCGTTGGCGGCGCGGGTCATGGTCACGGTATTGCCTTTGATCATCATCGAGCCTTGAGTGATGATCACGTCACCGGTGTACGTCGCGACACCCTGCTTGTCGTCCAGATGCGCGTTGTCGGCCTGGATGCGGATTGGCTGGTCACGGTCATTCGGCAGGGCGAAGGCGCTCGCGCTTCCCAGTGCTGCGCTCAGGCTGAGCAAAAGGGGGAGGGTTTTAACGAGCCTCATACTGTCCTCTTACGTTAGAGAGCAAGTCCATCTTGCCTTCTTTCAAATACGCTTTCATGCCCTTGCCCGTGGTTGTGCCACCGGCGCCGTCGATTCTAACGGCTTGCTCGGTCTGCGCATATTGCTTCTGCGGGAATACGGTCATGCGTGAGCTGGTGATGATGGTGTCGCGTTGCTTTTCGTCGGTGCGGGCAACGCGGACCTTGTTGATCAGTTCGACCTCGTTGCCGTCCGGGCTGACCTCGGCGCGCTCGCTCTGAACATGCCACGGGTATTCGGTGCCGCGGTAAAGGCGCAGGTCGGGCGTGGTCACCAGGATAACTTCGGTCGCCTTGACGTGCTCGACCTTGTCGGCGGTCATTTCGTACTGCAATTTGCCGTCCGGCAAGAACTGCACACTATGGGCGTTGATCGCATAGTAGTCGATGGCGCTCTCGTCGACCTGGGCCACAGGCTGGTCGAGGAAGCTTTCAGGGCTGACATTCCAGTAGCCAATGGCAGCGAGCACGGCAGCAATCACCGCCAGCAGCGCAATATTGCGAACCTTCTTGCTGAACATGGGCGGCCTTACAAGTAGTTGGCGTTGGCAGCGTCCAGGGTGCCCTGGGCCTGCATGATCAGTTCGCAGAACTCGCGGGCAGCGCCTTCGCCGCCGCGCGCCTGGGTCACGCCGTGGGCATGCTGGCGAACGAAGGGCGCGGCGTTGGCCACTGCCATACCCAGACCGACGCGGCGAATCACCGGCAGGTCGGGCAGGTCGTCGCCCAGGTAGGCGACCTGTTCATAGCTTAGGCCGAGTTCGGCAAGCAGCCCGTCAAGAACCACCAATTTGTCTTCGCGGCCCTGAAACAGGTGCGCGATACCCAGGTTCGCAGCCCGCCGCTCGACCACCGGGGTCTTGCGCCCGCTGATGATGGCCGTGGTCACGCCCGACGCCATGAGCATCTTGATGCCCTGGCCGTCGAGGGTATTGAAGGTCTTGAATTCGCTGCCGTCTTCGAGAAAGTACAGTCGCCCATCGGTCAGTACGCCGTCGACATCGAACACGGCCAGCTTGATGGCCTGGCCACGTTGCATGAGATTCTGGCTCATCACATAACTCCTGCACGCAACAGGTCGTGCATGTTCAGGGCACCTGTCGGCCGGTCGTCCTGGTCGACGACCACCAGTGCGTTGATTTTGTTGTCTTCCATGATTTTAAGGGCCTCGGCGGCGAGCATTTCGGCCCGTGCAGTTTTGCCATGCACGGTCATGACGTGGTCGATCAACGTGGTATGCACATCGATATTGCGGTCCAGGCTGCGGCGCAGGTCGCCATCGGTGAAGATACCGGCCAGCTTGCCGTCTGCCTCGAGCACAGCGGTCATGCCCAGACCTTTGCGCGACATTTCCAGCAGGGCATCCTTGAGCAACGTGCCACGCAGCACCTTGGGCAACTGGTCACCGCTGTGCATCACATGCTCGACCTTCAGCAGCAGCCGCCGCCCCAAGGCGCCGCCAGGGTGCGAAAAGGCGAAGTCCTCGGCAGTGAACCCGCGCGCTTCGAGCAGGGCAATGGCCAGCGCGTCACCCAGCACCAGTGCCGCAGTGGTCGAGGAGGTAGGGGCAAGGTTCAGCGGGCAGGCCTCCTGTGCGACCCGGGCATCCAGGTTCACCTCTGCTGCCTGGGCCAGGGTGGAATTCGGGTTGCCGGTAAGGCTGATGAGGGTGATGCCCAGGCGCTTGACCAGCGGCAGCAACGTGACGATCTCGGCCGTGCTGCCTGAGTTGGACAGCGCCAGGATGATATCGTTGCCGGTGATCATGCCCATGTCGCCATGGCTGGCTTCGGCCGGGTGCACGAAAAACGCGGGGGTGCCGGTGCTGGCGAGGGTCGCGGCAATTTTGTTGCCGATATGCCCGGACTTGCCCATGCCAAGCACCACGACGCGGCCCTGGCTGGCCAGGATCAGTTCGCAGGCTTTGACGAAATGCTCGTCGATGCGCGCCAGCAGGCCCTCTACGGCCTCGAGTTCCAGGCGCACGGTGCGCTGTGCGGATTGAATCAGCTCGCTGGATTGGCTCATGTCGATAAAGCACTGCCTGATGAAAAGTCGGCGATTATAGCCGCAATCGACGAAACCCTCACCTTTTCCATCTGCCTGGTCACGGGCGCCCCAGCCTGTCTCGTAGCTGAACGGGGCATGCATGACCTTGGGGGCGCGCGAGCAGCGGTGCTATAGTTCGCCGCTATTCGGCCTGCCAAGGGCGCGTGTGCCTTCTGCAGGGAGGCTGGCGTCCATAAGGACGAGGCTGCATCAGCAAGGAGTCTAGATGAGTGTGGATAGCGCCTACGCGGTGGAATTGAAGGGTGTTACCTTCAAGCGCGGTTCGCGTAGCATTTTCAGCAACGTCGATATTCGCATCCCGCGCGGCAAGGTCACCGGCATCATGGGGCCATCGGGTTGCGGCAAGACCACGTTGCTTCGCCTGATGGGCGCGCAGCTGCGCCCCGCCAGTGGTGAGGTATGGGTCGCCGGGCAGAACCTGCCGACGCTGTCGCGCAGCGACCTGTTCGACGCCCGCAAGCAGATGGGCGTGCTGTTTCAGAGCGGCGCGCTGTTCACCGACCTCGATGTGTTCGAGAACGTCGCATTTCCGCTGCGCGTGCATACCCAGCTTGCAGACGACATGATCCGTGACATCGTGTTGATGAAACTGCAGGCCGTGGGGCTTCGTGGGGCCATCGACCTGATGCCCGATGAGCTGTCCGGTGGCATGAAGCGCCGCGTGGCGCTGGCCCGGGCAATCGCCCTGGACCCGCAGATCCTCATGTACGACGAGCCGTTCGTCGGGCAGGACCCGATTGCCATGGGGGTACTGGTGCGCTTGATCCGCCTGCTCAACGATGCCTTGGGCATTACCAGCATCGTGGTGTCCCATGACCTCGCAGAAACTGCCAGCATCGCCGACTACATCTATGTGGTGGGCGACGGTCAGGTGCTGGGGCAGGGTACCCCCGATGAGCTGATGGGCTCGGACAACCCGCGGATCCGCCAGTTCATGAAAGGCGACCCGGATGGCCCGGTGCCGTTCCATTTCCCTGCGCCTGACTACAGCGCCGACCTGCTGGGGGCGCGTTGATGCGCAGAAAATCCTTACTCGAACGTGTCCGGCTGCTGGGCCGCTCGGCCATCGACGTGGTGGCGGTACTCGGGCGTTCCTGCTTGTTCCTGTTCCATGCCCTGGTTGGGCGCGGTGGCATTGGCGGTGGCTTCCAGCTGCTGATCAGGCAGCTGTACTCGGTGGGCGTGCTGTCGCTGGCGATCGTCGTCGTGTCCGGGGTGTTCATCGGCATGGTGCTGGCGCTGCAGGGCTACAGCATCCTCACCAAGTACGGCTCCGAGCAGGCCGTGGGCCAGATGGTGGCCCTGACCCTGTTGCGCGAGCTTGGGCCGGTGGTCACGGCGTTGCTGTTCGCAGGCCGTGCCGGTTCTGCACTGACTGCCGAAATCGGCAACATGAAGTCCACCGAGCAGTTGTCCAGCCTGGAGATGATCGGCGTCGACCCGCTCAAGTACATCGTGGCGCCACGCTTGTGGGCCGGTTTCATCTCGTTGCCGCTGCTGGCGCTGATCTTCAGTGTGGTCGGTATCTGGGGGGGCTCGTGGGTCGCCGTGGACTGGCTGGGCGTATACGAGGGCTCGTTCTGGGCCAACATGCAGAACAGTGTTTCGTTCACCGACGACGTGCTCAACGGGTTGATCAAGAGCCTGGTGTTCGCATTCGTCGCGACCTGGATCGCCGTATTCCAGGGGTACGACTGTGAGCCCACTTCAGAAGGGATCAGCCGTGCAACCACCAAGACCGTGGTCTATGCCTCGTTGGCAGTGCTGGGTCTGGACTTTATTCTGACCGCCTTGATGTTTGGAGATTTCTGATGCAAAACCGCACCCTGGAAATCGGTGTCGGCCTGTTCCTGCTGGCCGGGATCCTGGCGCTGCTGCTGCTGGCCCTGCGTGTCAGCGGGCTGTCGGCCAGCCCGAGCAGCGATACCTATAAAGTTTATGCCTATTTCGACAATATCGCCGGTTTGACGGTCAGAGCCAAGGTGACCATGGCGGGCGTGACCATCGGCAAGGTCACCGCCATCGATCTGGACCGTGATTCCTATACCGGTCGGGTGACCCTGCAGCTGGACAAGTCGGTGGACAACCTGCCGACCGACTCCACTGCCTCGATCCTGACCGCCGGTCTGCTCGGCGAGAAGTACATCGGTATCAGCGTGGGCGGTGAGGAAGACGTGCTCAAGGATGGCTCGACCATTCACGACACCCAGTCTGCCCTGGTGCTGGAAGACCTGATAGGCAAGTTCCTGCTCAACTCCGTTGGCAAGGAACCGAAAGAAGCGCAACCGGCTAATTGAGGAGTTTCCATGATTTCGATCTTGCGACGTGGCCTGCTGGTGTTGCTGGCGGCTTTCCCCCTGATGACCTTGGCCGCGCAGTCGCCGCATGACGTGGTTCAGGGCACCACCACCGAGCTGCTGGGTGAACTCAAGGCCAACAAAGAGCAGTACAAGGCCAACCCACAAGCGTTCTACGACACCCTTGACCGGATTCTCGCGCCGGTGGTCGATGCCGACGGTATTTCCCGCAGCATCATGACCGTCAAGTACTCGCGCAAGGCCACGCCCGAGCAGATGCAGCGCTTCCAGGAAAACTTCAAGCGCAGCCTGTTCCAGTTCTACGGCAATGCGTTGCTGGAGTACAACAACCAGGGCATCGTCGTCGACCCGGCCAAGGCCGATGATGGCAAGCGCGCTTCGGTGGGCATGAAGGTTACCGGCAACAATGGCGCCGTGTACCCGGTGCAGTACACCCTGGAAAACCTGGGTGGCGAGTGGAAGGTGCGTAACGTCATCGTCAACGGCATCAACATCGGCAAGCTGTTCCGTGACCAGTTCGCCGACGCCATGCAGCGCAATGGCAACAACCTGGACAAGACCATCGACGGCTGGGCCGGCGAAGTGGCCAAGGCCAAGCAGGCCGCCGACAACTCGCCAGAAAAGGCGGTGAAATGAGTGAGGCCGCGGTAAGCATGGCTGAGCCGGGCGTGCTGAGCCTGTCCGGCGTGCTGGACTACCGCAGCGGGCCGCAGCTGCGCAAGCAAGGCAAGGCGCTGATCACTGCCAGCCGGGATGCGCAATTGGTGCTCGATTGCACGGGCGTGCTGCGCTCCACCAGTGTCGGCCTGTCGTTGCTGCTGTCGTTCATGCGCGATGCCCAGGCCACAGGCAAGGCCTGCCGGGTGCGGGGCATGCCCGACGACATGCGGGAAATTGCCGAGGTCTACGACCTCGATCAAGTGCTGGCGACCTGATGGCCCGGCACGGATGACGGCCCCTCGGTCAGCGAAGCCCTCGTTGGGCTTCGCAGGCGAGGGGCTTTTTTGTATGATGGCCGACCCGTGCGCATCGGGCGCCGATTGAGGTTGAGCATGCAGGCCGTAGAAGTTAAAAGCTTCCTTGAAGAGAAATTGCCGGGTTCCCGGGTAGAAGTTGAAGGCGAAGGCTGCAACTTCCAGTTGAACGTGATCAGCGACGAGTTGGCTGGCCTGAGCCCGGTCAAACGCCAGCAGGCTATCTATGCTCATCTGAATCCGTGGATCGCCAATGGCAGCATCCACGCGGTAACCATGAAATTTTTCAGCAGCGCAGCCTGGGCTGAGCGCACCTGAGCCAACTTGGCGGCGAGATTCCAATGGACAAACTGATTATTACTGGCGGCGCTCGTCTTGACGGCGAGATCCGTATTTCGGGTGCGAAGAACGCAGCCCTGCCGATTCTGGCGGCGACCCTGCTGGCCGATGGCCCGGTCACCGTCGGCAACCTGCCGCACCTGCACGACATCACCACCATGATCGAGCTGTTCGGCCGCATGGGCATCGAGCCTGTGATCGACGAAAAGCTGGCGGTGGAAATCGACCCCCGCACCATCAAGACCCTGGTCGCGCCGTACGAACTGGTCAAGACCATGCGCGCCTCGATCCTGGTGCTGGGCCCGATGGTCGCCCGCTTCGGCGAGGCCGAGGTGGCGCTGCCCGGCGGTTGCGCGATCGGTTCGCGCCCGGTCGACCTGCACATCCGTGGCTTGGAGGCCATGGGTGCGAAGATCGAGGTCGAAGCTGGCTACATCAAGGCCAAGGCGCCTGAGGGCGGCCTGCGCGGTGCGCATTTCTTCTTCGACACCGTCAGCGTGACCGGTACCGAAAACATCATGATGGCCGCAGCGCTGGCCAAAGGCCGCAGCGTGTTGCAGAACGCTGCGCGTGAGCCGGAGGTGGTCGACCTGGCCAACTTCATCAACGCCATGGGCGGCAAGGTGCAAGGTGCCGGTACCGACACCATCACCATCGATGGCGTCGAGCGCCTGGCGTCGGCCAGCTACCGCGTGATGCCGGACCGTATCGAGACCGGTACCTACCTGGTTGCCGCTGCCGTGACCGGTGGCCGCGTCAAGGTCAAGGATACCGACCCGACCATCCTTGAGGCCGTGCTGGAAAAGCTCAAGGAAGCCGGCGCCGAGATCACCACCGGTGAAGACTGGATCGAGCTCGACATGCAGGGCAAGCGGCCGAAAGCCGTGAACCTGCGTACTGCGCCGTACCCGGCGTTCCCGACCGACATGCAGGCGCAGTTCATCTCGCTGAACGCCATTGCCGAAGGCACCGGTGCCGTCATCGAAACCATCTTCGAAAACCGCTTCATGCACGTGTACGAAATGCACCGCATGGGGGCACAGATCCAGGTCGAAGGCAACACCGCGATCGTTACCGGTGTACCGGCCCTCAAAGGCGCCCCGGTCATGGCCACCGACCTGCGCGCGTCGGCCAGCCTGGTGCTCTCGGCGCTGGTGGCCGAAGGTGACACGCTGATCGACCGCATCTACCACATTGACCGTGGCTACGAGTGCATCGAAGAAAAACTGCAGATGCTCGGCGCGAAAATCCGCCGCGTACCGGGCTGATCGCCCTCTGGTGCAAGGACGCACCGTTCGAATTGAAAGCGGCCAGGTCCAAGACCTGGCCAGCAGTAGCCGCTTAAGGACTGACGTTCCAATGTTGACCATCGCGCTTTCCAAAGGCCGTATTCTCGACGATACCTTGCCGTTGCTGGCCGAGGCCGGCATCGTGCCGACCGAGAACCCGGACAAGAGCCGCAAACTGATCATCCCTACCACGCAGGACGACGTACGCCTGCTGATCGTGCGTGCTACCGACGTGCCGACCTATGTCGAGCATGGTGCTGCCGACCTGGGTGTGGCCGGCAAGGACGTGCTGATGGAGTACGGCGGCCAGGGCCTGTACGAGCCACTGGACTTGCAGATTGCCCGCTGCAAGCTGATGACCGCTGGCGTGGTCGGCGCCCCTGAGCCCAAGGGCCGCCTGCGCGTGGCCACCAAGTTCGTCAACGTCGCCAAGCGTTACTACGCCGAACAGGGCCGCCAGGTCGACATCATCAAGCTGTACGGCTCGATGGAGCTGGCACCGCTGATCAACCTCGCCGACAAGATCATCGACGTGGTAGATACCGGCAACACCCTGCGGGCCAATGGCCTGGAACCCCAGGAAATGATCGCCACGATCAGCTCGCGCCTGGTGGTCAACAAGGCTTCCATGAAGATGCAGCACGCCCGCATCCAGAGCCTTATCGACACGCTGCGCGCGGCGGTCGAATCGCGACACCGCGGTTAATTCCCTACCGATTGCGCGCGGCCGTTGCTGCCGCGCCCATCTATCCGCGTCATAGCCATTTTTCTCGGGTGCCCGCGCGGATGGACTGGTAGCCTAGGGCGCCTGAGCATTCGCTAATCATCGAGGCCCTCGCCATGACCGTGTCCACTGCAATTGCCCGTCTCAACGCTGCTGATCCGGATTTCGCCCGTCATCTGGATCATCTGCTGAGCTGGGAAAGTGTGTCCGATGACGCGGTCAACCAGCGCGTGCTGGACATCATCAAGGCCGTGCGCGAGCGTGGCGACGCGGCGCTGGTGGAGTTCACCCAGCGTTTCGATGGCGTTCAGGCCACATCGATCGATGACCTGATCCTCGATCGCGAGCGCCTGGAGCTGGCGCTGACCCGCATCACCCCCGTACAGCGCCAGGCCCTGGAAAAGGCCGCCGACCGTGTGCGCATCTACCATGAGCGGCAGAAGCAGGATTCCTGGCAGTACACCGAAGCCGACGGCACCGTACTGGGGCAGAAGGTTACCCCGCTGGATCGGGCCGGCCTGTATGTGCCCGGCGGCAAGGCCTCGTACCCCTCGTCGGTGCTGATGAACGCCATCCCGGCCAAGGTGGCCGGCGTGGCCGAAGTGGTGATGGTGGTGCCGACCCCGCGCGGTGAGGTCAACGAGCTGGTGCTGGCCGCTGCCTGCATCGCCGGTGTCGACCGCGTGTTCACTGTCGGTGGCGCCCAGGCGGTCGCGGCACTGGCCTATGGCACCGAAAGCGTGCCACAGGTCGACAAGATCGTCGGCCCGGGCAACATCTACGTCGCCACTGCCAAGCGCCATGTATTTGGCCAGGTGGGCATCGACATGATCGCCGGGCCTTCGGAAATCCTGGTGGTGTGCGACGGTCAGACCGACCCGGACTGGATCGCCATGGACCTGTTCTCCCAGGCTGAACACGACGAAGACGCACAGGCCATTCTGGTCAGCCCGGATGCCGCCTTCCTGGACCGTGTCGCTGCCAGTATCGACAAGCTGCTGCCGACCATGGAGCGTGCGCAAATCATCCAGAAGTCGGTCAACGGCCGTGGTGCATTGATCCAGGTAAAAGACATGCAGCAGGCCATGGACGTGGCCAACCGCATTGCCCCCGAGCACCTGGAGCTGTCGGTGGCCGACCCGCAGGCCTGGCTGCCGCACATTCGCCACGCCGGGGCGATCTTCATGGGCCGCCACACCAGCGAAGCACTGGGTGATTACTGCGCCGGCCCCAACCACGTGTTGCCAACCTCCGGCACTGCACGCTTCTCGTCGCCGTTGGGTGTGTACGACTTCCAGAAGCGCTCGTCGATCATCTTCTGCTCCGAGCAAGGCGCGTCCGAACTGGGCCAGACTGCCTCCGTGCTGGCCCGTGGCGAATCGCTGACCGCGCACGCCCGAAGCGCTGAATACCGCATCCTGACCCAACAGAAGGGGAACTGAACATGAGCCGATTCTGGAGCCCCTTCGTCAAGGACCTGGTGCCTTACGTGCCGGGCGAGCAGCCCAAACTGGCGCGGCTGGTCAAGCTGAACACCAACGAGAACCCCTACGGCCCGTCGCCCAAGGCGCTGGAGGCCATGCGCGCGGAGCTGAACGACAACCTGCGCCTGTACCCCGATCCTAACGGTGACCGCCTGAAGCAGGCGGTGGCCGAGTATTACGGCGTTACCCCGGCGCAAGTGTTTGTCGGCAATGGTTCGGACGAGGTGCTGGCGCACATCTTCCACGGCCTGTTCCAGCACGATGCACCGTTGTTGTTCCCCGATATCAGCTACAGCTTCTACCCGGTGTATTGTGGTCTTTACGGCATCGCGTTCGAGCAGGTAGCCCTGGACGAGCAGTTCCAGATCCGTATCGAGGACTACAACAAGCCCAATGCCGGGATCATCTTCCCCAACCCCAACGCGCCTACGGGTTGCCTGATGCCACTGCAGGCGGTAGAGCAACTGCTGCAGGCCAACCGTGACTCGGTGGTGGTGGTGGATGAAGCGTACATCGACTTCGGCGGCGAAACCGCCATCAGCCTGGTCGACCGCTACGACAACCTGCTGGTGACCCAGACCTTGTCCAAATCGCGCTCGTTGGCAGGGCTGCGTGTCGGCTTGGCCGTGGGGCACCCGGACCTGATCGAGGCATTGGAGCGCATCAAGAACAGCTTCAACTCCTACCCGCTGGACCGTGCGGCCATTGTTGGCGCTGCCGCGGCTTTCGAGGACCGAGAGTACTTCGAGCAAACCTGCCGCAAGGTGATCGACAGCCGCGAGGCGTTGGTTGGCCAGCTACAGGCCAAGGGCTTCGAAGTGCTGCCGTCGGCGGCCAACTTCATTTTCGCGCGCCACCCGCAACAGGATGCCGCCGAGTTGGCAGCGCGCTTGCGCGAGCAGGGTGTCATCGTGCGCCACTTCAAGCAGGCACGTATCGCCCAGTTCCTGCGGATCACCATTGGAACCCCGGAGATGAACCAGGCGCTGCTGGATGCCTTGAACTGACCGGGCCCTTTCTAGCGCCTGTCACACCGAGCGCCGCCCGCGCGGCGCTTGGTGCCTACTCAAAAACACTTCTGTGAAGCGTTGCAGCCTGTTGATTCAGCGCTTATGGTTAGCCCTTATTCGTCCGATGACTGGATGTATCGATGTCGTTATTGATCAAACGCTCCCTCGTCGAGCAGGCCGTTGAGCAACTGCGTGAGCGCATCGCCCAGGGTGACTGGCAGATCGGCCAGCGCCTGCCGACCGAGCCGGAACTGGCCCTGCAACTGGGCATCAGCCGTAACACCGTGCGCGAAGCCATGCGCGTGCTGGCCTTCAGCGGCCTGGTCGAAGTACGCCAAGGCGACGGCAGCTACCTGCGTACCGCGCAGGACCCGTTGCTGGCGATGCAGGCCATGGCCCGCTGTACCGCCGAGCAGGCCCGTGAAACCCGCCACATTCTCGAGGCGGAGGCGATTGGCCTGGCCGCGCTGCGGCGCACCGATGCAGACCTGCAAGGGCTGCGCGAAGCGCTGGCCGGCAGCGCCGGGCATTTTCATGGTGATATCGATCACTACATAAGGTGCGACCTGGTGTTTCACCAGCGGCTGGTCGATGCCGCCCACAACCCCGCCCTCAGCGAGCTTTACCGCTATTTCTCCGGCGTGGTCGCGGCGGCGCTGCAGCACAGCATGGCGACCGTGCCGCGCTGCCAGGCCACGTTCGATCTGCATGGGCAGATCCTCGACGCCATCGAACAGCGTGATGCGGACCGGGCCAAGCACCTGAGCCGCACCCTTATCGAATCCTGACCCCGAGAACACCATGGCTGAGTCCCTACCCCGCAACACCCCACCGCACGCGCGTGACCTCGATGAACTGCTGATCGACGCCGAGGCCGACGACGAGCAAATCCAGCAGCAGCCGGTGCAATTACGTCGTCCGTGGCTGCTGTTGCTCGGCCTGGTGCTGGTGGCGCTGAACCTGCGCCCGGCGCTGTCGAGCATGGCGCCCGTGTTGGGCCAGGTGTCCGAAGGACTGGGGCTGAACGCTTCGCAAGCCGGTTTGCTGACTACCTTGCCGGTGTTGTGCCTGGGGCTGTTTGCGCCGCTGGCACCGATGCTGGCAAGGCGCTTTGGCAGTGAGCGGGTGATCGTCGGCATTCTGCTCACCCTGGCGTTGGGCATTGTCGTGCGCAGCAGTTTGGGCGTGGCGGGGGTGTTTCTGGGCAGCCTGATGGCTGGCGCCAGCATCGGCATCATCGGGGTGTTGTTGCCCGGTATCGTCAAGCGCGACTTCCCCCAGCACGCAGGCACGCTGACCGGGGTGTACACCATGGCCTTGTGCCTGGGCGCGGCCATGGCGGCGGGTGCCACCGTGCCCTTGGCCAGCCATTTCGGTGGCAGCTGGGCGTTGGGCCTGGGCTTCTGGGTGCTCCCGGCGCTGCTGGCCATGCTGGTCTGGCTGCCACAAGCCCGCCAGGGGCACGGCCTGCACAAGGTGGCATACCGCGTACGTGGCCTCTGGCGTGACCCGTTGGCCTGGCAGGTGACCCTGTACATGGGCCTGCAGTCGTCGCTGGCCTACATCGTGTTTGGCTGGCTGCCGTCGATCCTGATCGGTCGTGGCCTGAGCCCGACCCAGGCCGGCCTGGTCCTTTCCGGGTCGGTCATTGTGCAGTTGCTGAGTTCGCTGAGCGCGCCGTGGCTGGCCACTCGCGGCAAGGACCAGCGGCTGGCAATCGTGGTGGTCATGCTGACCACTCTGGCGGGCCTGTTCGGTTGCCTGTATGCCCCGCTTTCCGGGCTGTGGGGCTGGGCCGTGGTGCTGGGCCTGGGGCAGGGTGGTACATTTGCCCTGGCGCTGACCTTGATCGTGTTGCGCTCGAAGGATGCCCACGTGGCGGCCAACCTGTCGAGCATGGCCCAAGGCGTGGGTTATACCCTGGCGTCGATGGGGCCGTTCGCGGTGGGGTTGGTGCATGACCTGACGGGCGGCTGGGCGGCCGTGGGCTGGATCTTCGCTGTGCTTGGGGTCGGCGCCATCGTCTTCGGGTTGGGGGCCGGGCGGGCTTTGCATGTGCAGGTGACAAGCGAAAAAGTCTGAATCTGAGCTGGGCAGCACCGGCCCTGTCGCCGGCAAGCCAGCTCCCACAGGGATCGCATCAGGGCTGACAGGTGTTTGTCAGAAGATATGCAGCGCCTGTGAGATCGAGCGCCGCCCGCGCGGCGCAATCGCGAGCTGCGCTCGCTCCTACGTTTGTTTCGGGCCAATTATTCCTGTGGGATTCGCGCGCGAACGCCTTGGTGCATGCCTCAATATCGCGCCGTACAAACAAGGCGGCCGCGCGCGCCTGTCACAGGCGTTACTGGCCCGAAACAAACGTAGGAGCGAGCGCAGCTCGCGATTGCGCCGCGCGGGCGGCGCTCGATCTCACAGGCGCTGAAGATGCTGCGGCGGAAGCTGGCATAAGCAACCGGGTCAGATTATCGTGCTGCTTTCGACCCCAGGATGGACCAGCCCCCATGAGTGACGCCCACCGCGATTTGATTACGCGCTTCTACCAGGCCTTCCAGCGCCTGGACGCCGAGGCAATGATCGCCTGCTACAGCGACGATATCGTTTTCAGCGACCCGGTTTTCGGTACGCTGCGCGGCAAGGACGCGGGCGACATGTGGCGCATGCTGACCACGCGCGGCAAAGACTTCACCCTGACCTTCGACAGCGTACGCGCCGACGAGCGCAGCGGTGCCGCACACTGGGTGGCGACCTACCTGTTCAGCCAGACGGGGCGGGTGGTGGTCAATGATATCCAGGCACGCTTCATCATCCGCGATGGCTTGATCTGCCAGCACGACGATACGTTCGACCTGTGGCGCTGGTCGCGGCAGGCGTTGGGTATGCCAGGGGTATTGCTGGGTTGGTCGCCGCTGCTGCAGAACAAGGTTCGCGCACAGGCCTTCAAGGGGTTGCGCGCGTTCCAGCAGGCCCAGGGTGTGTGAAGCTGCCCCCGCAAGCGTTGGCAAGCCTTGGTATGTCTACCTGGTCAGGGCGGCCAACGGTTCGTTGTATTGCGGGGTCAGTGATGACCCGCAGCGGCGTTTTCTGGCCCATCAGAAAGGGCGGGGGGCACGGTACTTCAAGACCAGCCCGGCACAGGCGCTGGTGTATATCGAGCAATGGCCGGACAAGGGCGAGGCATTGCGCCAGGAGCGGTTGGTGAAACGGCTGCGCAAGTCGGCGAAAGAGGCTTTGGTGGCGGCTTATCTGATGGGTTCGGCTTGAGGGTGCTGGGGCCGCTTTGCGGCCCATCGCGACGCAAGGCCGCTCCTACAAGAGGTCGCGATGCGTGCAGGAGCGGGTCGCGCGGCCCATGGGCCGTCAGTCCTTGCGTCGCTTCAGCTGGTCCACCAGGGTGGTCGGCAGCCCCTTGATGATCAGGGTGCCGGCGGCCTCGTCATACTCCACCTTGTCGCCCAGCAGGTGCGCCTCGAAGCTGATCGACAGCCCCTCGGCACGCCCGGTAAAGCGACGGAACTGGTTGAGGGTGCGTTTATCCGCCGGAATCTCCGGCGACAAGCCGTAGTCCTTGTTGCGGATATGGTCGTAGAACGCCTTGGGCCGGTCTTCGTCGATCAGGCTGGACAGCTCTTCCAGCGTCACCGGTTCACCCAGTTTGGTCTGGGTAGTGGCGTACTCGACCAGCGTCTGGGTCTTTTCGCGAGCGGATGCTTCCGGCAAGTCTTCGCTCTCGACGAAGTCGCTGAAAGCCTTGAGCAGGGTGCGGGTTTCACCTGGGCCGTCGACACCTTCCTGGCAGCCAATGAAGTCGCGGAAATAGTCCGAGACTTTCTTGCCGTTCTTGCCCTTGATGAACGAGATGTACTGCTTGGAGTTCTGGTTGTTCTTCCACTCGGACAGGTTGATGCGCGCCGCCAGGTGCAACTGGCCCAGGTCAAGGTGACGGGATGGGGTGACGTCGAGTTCGGCATTCACCGCCACGCCTTCACTGTGGTGCAGCAGGGCGATGGCCAGGTATTCGGTCATGCCCTGTTGGTAATGGGCAAACAGCACGTGACCGCCGGTGGACAGGTTGGACTCCTCCATCAGCTTCTGCAGGTGTTCCACGGCCTGGCGGCTGAAGGCGGTAAAGTCTGTGTCGCCTTCCAGGTACTGCTTCAGCCAGCCGCTGAGCGGGTAGGCCCCCGACTCGCCGTGGAAGAAGCCCCAGGCCTTGCCTTGCTTGGCGTTGTAGCTGTCGTTCAGGTCTGCCAGCAGGTTTTCGATGGCGTCGGAAGCCGCCAGTTCGCTATCGCGGGCGTGCAGCACGGCGGGGCTGCCATCAGGCTTCTTGTCGATCAGGTGAACGATGCAATGACGGATAGGCATGAAATTCTCGGCGAGCTGCAAAAGTCGCCAAGTTTAACCCAGACACCCAGTGGTGCAGTGGCCGGATGTTGGCCGAAATGCCGGTTGTTCGTTTTTTGTTCATTTTTGTACGTTTTAGGCCAAAACCCCTGAAAAACCTGCATTTAATCGAAGTACGCTGCGGATATTTATCCACTCCTGTGGTAGCTTTGCGCGGTCTTGCGCCCCACGCGTGGCGCATTGCTGGCAGCGCGCTGCCGTCGTGTCGAACCAAACGCCGATTTGAGTATCTACATACCCAATTGGCGCGGCCCTCCACTACAAGGGGCTGGCCCGATAACGTCGTCGTTCGCTGCATAACCATCGAATTTGATAGGGAAGGAACACCACCATGGCATTGACCAAAGACCAACTGATTGCCGACATCGCCGAGTCGATCGCCGCGCCGAAAGCCACCGCCAAGAACGCACTGGAGCAACTGGGCCAGATCGTTGCTGACCAGCTGGAAAACGGCGCTGAAATCACCCTGCCAGGCATCGGCAAGCTGAAAGTCTCGGAGCGTCCTGCCCGCACTGGCCGCAACCCTTCGACTGGCGCTGCCATCGAAATCGCTGCCAAGAAAGTCGTCAAGTTCGTGCCAGCCAAAGTGCTGACCGACGCTATCAACAAGTAATTGTTGCTGCTTTGACGAAACCGCGCCCGGCTTGCCCGGGCGCGGTTTTTTCATGCCTGTGATCGGCCCTGGGCGTACCAGCCCTGGCGTGCCGCTTCGTCGTGGAAGCTCCAGGCAACCATGCGGCTCTGCTTCTGGCCCTGGCCCATTTCGACGACACGTACGGCCTTGGCAACGGCCTTCTTCAGTGCAGCCTCTATGCCCGGCAGGTTGCTGGCCTTTGACACCAGGCTGGTGAACCACAACACGCTGCCGGCGTACTGCACGCTTTCGCTCACCAGTTGGGTGACAAAGCGGATTTCGCCGCCCTCGCACCACAGTTCATTGTTCTGGCCACCAAAGTTCAGCAGCGGCAGCTTGCGTTTGGGGTCCTGCTTGCCCAGGTTTTTCCACTTGCGTCGGCTACCGCGGGTGGCTTCGTCGCGGGAGGCGTGGAAGGGGGGGTTGCACAGGGTCAGGTCGAAACGCTCCTCTGGCTGCAACAGACCGCTGAGGATATGGCCCCGGTTCGCCTGCTGGCGCAGGGCAATGGCCTTGCCCAGGCCGTTGGCCTGGACGATGGCCTTGGCCGAGGCCAGGGCTACCGGGTCGATATCCGAGCCGAGAAAGCGCCAGCGGTATTCGCTGTGGCCCAGCAGTGGGTAAATGCAGTTGGCACCCACGCCGATGTCCAGCGCGCGTACCTGGGCGCCCTTGGGAATTTCCCCCGCGTTGTCCGTGGCCAGCAGATCCGCGGCTACGTGGATGTAGTCGGCGCGGCCGGGAATGGGCGGGCACAGGTAGTCGGCGGGGATATCCCAGTGCTGGATGCCGTATTGGGCCTTGAGCAGGGCACGGTTGAATACCCTTACGGCTTCGGGGTTGGCGAAGTCGATGCTGGGTTTGCCGTGGGGGTTGGTAATGGTAAAGCGGGCCAGGTCAGGGTGGGCCTTGATCAGGCTGGGGAAGTCGTAGCGCCCCTGGTGCCGGTTGCGCGGGTGCAGGGTAGGTTTGTCGGTCATGGCGGGGTCCGGTGTTGCAGGCCTTGGGGCTGCTCTGCAGCCCTATCGCGACACAAGGCCGCCCCTAAAGGATAGCGGCGCCTGTGAAACCGGCACCGTCCTGTAGGGGCGGCCTTGTGTCGCGAAAGGGCCGCACAGCGGCCCCAGCGGTCTATCAGGTTGTCACAGCGCTGCAATGCGCGCGTGCTGCTCGGTGAAGTTGGCCAGGGCCTGTTCGGACTCGGCCAGCTTGGCGCGCTCCTTCTCGATCACCGCAGGCGGGGCCTTGTCGACGAAGGCAGCGTTGGACAGCTTGCCACCCACGCGTGCCACTTCGCCCTGCAGGCGCTGAATTTCCTTGTTCAGGCGCGCCAGCTCGGCATCCTTGTCGATCAGCCCGGCCATCGGTACCAGCACTTGCAGGTCACCCACCAGCGCAGTAGCCGAAAGCGGTGCTTCTTCGGCATCGCTCAGCACGGTGAACGATTCGACCTTGGCCAGCTTCTTCAGCAAGGCTTCGTTCTCATGCAGGCGGCGCTGGTCGTCGGCGTTGGCGTTCTTCAGGAACAGTGGCAGCGGCTTGCCCGGGCCAATGTTCATTTCGGCGCGGATGTTGCGCAGGCCGACCATCAGCTCTTTCAGCCATTCGATATCACCTTCGGCGGCAGCATCGATGCGGCTTTCATTGGCCACCGGCCATGGCTGCAGCATGATGGTCTTGCCTTCGATACCGGCCAGCGGTGCGATGCGCTGCCAGATTTCCTCGGTGATGAACGGCATGAACGGGTGTGCCAGGCGCAGCGCCACTTCCAGCACGCGCACCAGGGTGCGGCGGGTGCCGCGGGCGCGCTCGACCGGGGCATTTTCGTCCCACAGCACAGGCTTGGACAGCTCCAGGTACCAGTCGCAGTACTGGTTCCAGATGAACTCGTACAGCGCCTGGCTGGCCAGGTCGAAGCGGAACTGCTCCAGCTGGCGGGTCACTTCGGCTTCGGTGCGCTGCAGCTGCGAGATGATCCAGCGGTCAGCCAGGGACAGCTCATAGGCCTCGCCGTTCTGGCCACAATCCTCGCCCTTGTCCAGCACGTAGCGGGCAGCGTTCCAGATCTTGTTGCAGAAGTTGCGATAGCCTTCGACGCGGCCCATGTCGAACTTGATGTCGCGGCCTGTGGACGCCAGCGAGCAGAAGGTGAAGCGCAAGGCGTCGGTGCCGTAGCTGGCGATGCCTTCGGGGAATTCGGCCTTGGTCTGCTTGGCGATTTTCTCGGCCAGCTTGGGCTGCATCATGCCGCTGGTGCGTTTTTCCAGCAGGGCGTCGAGGGTGATGCCGTCGACGATGTCCAGCGGGTCCAGCACGTTGCCCTTGGACTTGGACATCTTCTGGCCCTGGCCATCACGCACCAGGCCGTGCACGTACACGGTCTTGAACGGAACCTGCGGGGTGCCATCCTCGTTCTTGATCAGGTGCATGGTCAGCATGATCATGCGCGCAACCCAGAAGAAGATGATGTCGAAGCCCGTCACCAGCACATCGGTGGAGTGGAACTTCTTGAGGAATTCGGTCTGCTCCGGCCAGCCCAGGGTAGAGAAGGTCCACAGGCCCGAGCTGAACCAGGTGTCGAGCACGTCGTCGTCCTGGCGCAACACCACATCGGCGCCCAGTTGGTGCTTGGCGCGCACTTCCTGCTCGTTGCGGCCAACGTAGACCTGGCCAGCCTCGTCGTACCACGCCGGAATGCGATGGCCCCACCACAGCTGGCGGCTGATGCACCAGTCCTGGATGTCGCGCATCCACGAGAAGTACATGTTCTCGTACTGTTTGGGCACGAACTGGATGCGGCCGTCTTCCACGGCAGCAATGGCAGGCTCTGCCAGCGGCTTGGTGGACACGTACCACTGGTCGGTCAGCCAGGGCTCGATCACGGTACCGGAACGGTCGCCTTTCGGCACTTTCAGGGCGTGGTCGTCGATGCTGACCAGCAGGCCTTGGGCGTCCAGGTCGGCCACGATCTGTTTGCGCGCCACGAAGCGGTCGAGGTTGGCGTACTGCGCCGGCAACTGGGTGTCGACCTGCTCGTTGACGCTGCCGTCGAGGTTGAAGGCCTGGGCGTTGGCCAGCACGACGGCATTCTTGTCGAAGATGTTCAGCAGCGGCAGGTTGTGCCGCTTGCCGACTTCATAGTCATTGAAGTCGTGGGCCGGTGTGATCTTCACGCAGCCGGTGCCGAACGCCGGGTCGCAGTAGTCGTCGGCGATGATCGGAATGCGGCGGCCCACCAGCGGCAGCTCGACGTACTTGCCGATCAGTGCCTGGTAGCGTTCGTCGTTCGGGTTGACCGCCACGGCGGCGTCGCCCAGCAGGGTTTCCGGGCGGGTAGTGGCAACCACCAGGTAACCCTGGCCTTCGGCGGTTTTGGCGCCATCGGCCAGCGGGTAGCGCAGGTTCCACAGGTGGCCTTTTTCGTCGTGGTTTTCCACTTCGAGGTCGGAGATGGCCGTGTGCAGCTTGGTGTCCCAGTTGACCAGGCGCTTGCCGCGGTAGATCAGGCCATCTTCGTGCAGGCGCACGAAGGCTTCCTTGACCGCTTCGGACAGGCCGTCGTCCATGGTGAAGCGCTCGCGGCTCCAGTCCACCGACGAGCCCAGGCGGCGGATTTGCCGGCTGATATTGCCGCCGGACTGATCCTTCCATTCCCAGACCTTCTCCAGGAACTTCTCGCGCCCCAGATCATGCCGGTTCTGGCCCTTGGCCTCGAGTTGGCGCTCGACCAGCATCTGGGTGGCGATACCGGCGTGGTCGGTGCCTGGCTGCCACAGGGTGTCGCGGCCTTGCATGCGGCGGAAACGGATCAGGGCATCCATGATCGCGTTGTTGAAGCCGTGGCCCATGTGCAGGCTGCCGGTGACGTTCGGCGGCGGGATCATGATGGTGTAGGACTCGCCTGCACCTTGTGGAGCGAAATAGTTCTCGGACTCCCAGGTGTTGTACCAGGAAGTTTCGATGGCGTGCGGCTGGTAGGTCTTATCCATGCGCGGCGGGACCCTGTGCATTTATTCGGGAAAGCCGGGAAGTATAACCAAGCTGGGGGCCGCAGGCGACAAGCTGCTGACAACTGTCGGAACTGTGTTGCCTGCTGCAACAAGCCCACCACAGGCGTTGAGGTCCCTGTAGGAGCGGGCATGCCCGCGAAGCAGGCAACACCGATGTGCGGTTTTACTCGGAACGCTTGATCAACCGCTCGATGCGCGCATCCAGCCGGCGCTTGATTTCGTTCTCGATATGCGGGGTAAAGTCGTTGATCACGTCCTGCATGATCATCTGCGCCGCGGCGCGCAGCTCACTCTCCAGGTGCAGCAGGGTGTCCTGGCGGCGCGTCTGCGGGTCTTCCTCGGGCGCAGCCGCCTCGGTAACCGGCGCGTCCGGCAACAACGGAAGTTGCTCGACCGTTTCGGTCAGCAGGGGGGGTTGCAGGTCGGCATCGCCGAGCAACTGGCGGATCGACTCAAGGTCGTCGAGCAGATGAGCCGAGTCGGGCAGGGGGGAGTGCTTGTCCATCGTCGTCAAAGTCGCTGTAAGCGGTGGTCTTGCAGAGCATAGCCCTGTTCACGGTAGAAACGGAATCGCTCTCGCGCCGATTGGCGAATGTCGGGCGCCTCGACGACGATTTCCGCCACCCGCTCGAACTGGCCGACAAAGCCCGGCACGCTGGCGCCCAGGTTGATCAGCAGGTCGTGATGGTCACCGGCGTGTTCCGCCAGGCCCAGGGCCACGCCGGCATCGGCATGCACCTCGGCCAGGTCGTGGGGCACGAAAGCTTCGCCCTTGAAGCGCCACAGGCGCAGGTCCAGTTCGTCGCGTTGCTCGGCATCCTGGCAATGCAGGTAGACCCGGTGGCCAAGGCGCCAGGCCTTTTCACACAGTTTGCAGGCGAAATCGAGCCGCGCCGACAGCGAGTCGGTAGGCAGGATATAGAAGTCGACTTTGCTCATGGTCGGTATGGCCGGCCGGTGGCGCGCCAGGCACCACCGGCGTCATGGCCTCACGCGCCAGCGCGGTCCAGCAGGTACTGGGTCAGCAGCGGCACCGGGCGACCCGTGGCGCCCTTGTCCTTGCCGCCGCTGACCCACGCCGTACCAGCGATGTCCATGTGCGCCCAGTTATAGGCCTTGGCGAAACGCGACAGGAAGCAGCCTGCGGTGATGGTGCCGGCCTTCGGCCCACCGATGTTGCCCATGTCGGCGAACGGACTGTCCAGTTGTTCCTGGTACTCGTCGAACAGCGGCAGTTGCCAGGCGCGGTCGTCTGCGCGCTTGCCCGCGTCGAGCAATTGCCCGACCAGGTCGTCGTTGTTGCCCATCAGGCCGGAGGTGTGGCTGCCCAGGGCGACGATGCAGGCGCCTGTCAGGGTGGCGACGTCGATCACCGCCTGTGGCTTGAAACGCTCGGCGTAGGTCAGGGTATCGCACAGCACCAGGCGGCCTTCGGCGTCGGTGTTGAGGATTTCCACGGTCTGGCCGCTCATGGTGGTGACGATGTCACCCGGGCGGGTGGCGCCGCCACTTGGCATGTTCTCGGCGCAGGCCAGCAGGCAGACCAGGTTGATGGGCAGTTGCAGTTCCAGCACCGCACGCAGGGTGCCCATGACGCTGGCGGCACCGCACATGTCGTACTTCATTTCGTCCATGCCGGCGCCGGGTTTCAGGCTGATGCCGCCGGTGTCGAAGGTGATGCCTTTACCTACCAGCACGAAGGGCTTGTCGGCCTTCTTGCCGCCCTGGTAGTTGAGCACGATCAGGCGTGGCGGCTGGTCGCTGCCCTGGCCCACGGCGTAGAAGGCGCCCATGCCCAGGTCCTTGATCTTCTTCTCGTCGAGCACTTCGACCTTCAGTGCCTTGTGCGCCTTGCCCAGGTCCTTGGCCTGCTCGGCAAGGAAGCTCGGGTGGCACAGGTTCGGTGGCAGATTGCCCAGGTCGCGGGTGAACGCCATGCCGGTGGCGATGGCGCTGGCGTGCTTCACCGCGCGCTCGACGTCGGCCTGGCCGGCCTTGTCTGCCAGCAGGGTGACTTTTTTCAGCGCGCGCGGCTCGACCTTCTGGCTCTTGAAGCGGTCGAACACGTATTCGCCGTCCTGCAGGGTTTCGGCCAGCAGGCGGTACTTGCCGTAATGGGCATCGCGGTTGCTGACGGCGATATCGTCCAGGGCCAGCACGGCATCGGCGCCGTTGAGCCCCTTGAGCACACCGGCGACGCTGGCGACCAGCTTGCGCCAGGCGCGGTCGCCCAGGGCTTCGTCTTTGCCACTGCCGACCAGCAGGACGCGTTCGGCCTTGAGGCCCGGGAGGTTGTGCAGCAGCAAGGTCTGGCCCGGTTTGCCGGCCAGGTCACCGCGCTTGAGTACCGCGCTGATGGCACCCTCGGTGGCCTGGTCGACGGCCTTGGCCACCGCGCCAAGTTTGCGATTTTCACCGACTGCAATGACCAGGGTGGCGGTTTTTACCGATGCAGCAGCTACGCTTTTTACAACCAGTTCCATGTCAGGGTCCCCGAATGATCGATACAAATGGCGCTGTACATTGCAGCGCTCTGGACGGGCCTGGCCGCGTCGTCGCGCGCCAGCGGAAAAGCTGCCAGTTTGAGCCTGCGGCCCGCGTGCTGACAACCCCGTTATGCGCCTTCACGCGCCGCCAAGTGACAGGCGCAGCCAATCACAGGATAATGCGCGCACTTTACATGGAGGTTCGCCTTTGGCGAACCGGCATTGGTCTTGGATGTACTAAGTCATTGTTTGGCGCCATTGCATGGCAGTCCGCCCTGACAACCCAGGAGTGTCTGGTTTGATCGTCTTTCGTTATCTGTCCCGCGAGGTCCTGGTGACCTTGAGCGCCGTCAGCGCCGTGCTGCTGGTGATCATCATGAGTGGGCGCTTCATCAAGTACCTGGCCCAGGCCGCCCAGGGCGTGCTCGACCCGGGCGTATTGTTCCTGATCATGGGCTTCCGCCTGCCGGGTTTCCTGCAGCTGATCCTGCCCTTGGGGCTGTTCCTCGGCATTCTGCTGGCGTACGGCCGCCTGTACCTGGAAAGCGAAATGACCGTGCTCTCGGCCACTGGCATGAGCCAGCAGCGCCTGCTGGGCATGACCATGGCGCCGGCCGCACTGGTGGCGCTGCTGGTGGCCTGGCTGAGCCTTAGCCTGGCGCCACTGGGCGTGGCCCAGGTGCAGCAGATCATCGCCCAGCAGGACACCCTGACCGAGTTCGATACCTTGGTGCCAGGCCGTTTCCAGATGCTGCGTGATGGCTCGCGGGTCACCTACACCGAGCAACTGTCGGACGACCGCGTCAAGCTCGGTGGCGTGTTCATCTCCGAAAAACGCTTCAATCAGGACAAGACCAAGGACCGTGCGCCGTCGGTGCTGGTGGCGGAAAAGGGCCACCAGGAGATCCAGGCCGATGGCAACCGTTACCTGGTGCTGGAAAACGGCTACCGCTACGACGGTAACCCCGGCCAGGCCGACTACCGGGCCATCAAGTACGACACCTATGGCGTGTTGCTGCCCAAGCCGGAAGTGGCCGAGGAAGTGACCGAGCGCGAGGCCATTCCGACCCTCGACCTGTTCGGCAAGACCGACCTGCGCGAACGCGCCGAACTGCAATGGCGGCTGTCATTGCCGATCCTGGTCTTCGTGGTGACCCTGCTGGCGGTGCCGCTGTCGCGGGTCAACCCGCGCCAGGGCCGCTTCCTCAAGTTGCTGCCGGCGATTCTTCTGTACATGGCCTACCTGACAATGCTGATTTCCGTACGCGGCGCCCTGGAGAAGGGCAAGTTGCCGATTGCCCTGGGCATGTGGTGGGTCCACGGGCTGTTCCTGCTCATCGGCCTTGGCCTGATGTACTGGGAGCCATTGCGCCTCAAGCGTGCCGCCCGCCGTGCGGAGGTGGCCCATGGCTAAGCTCGACCGCTACATCGGCCAGAGCGTGCTGCTGGCCATCCTGGCAGTGCTGGGGATCATCCTCGGCCTGGCCTCGTTGTTCGCGTTCATCGATGAGATGGGCGACCTGAGCGACACCTACACGGTGATGCAAGCCGGTTACTACGTCTTGCTCACCGCGCCACGGCGGCTGTACGAAATGCTGCCCATGGCTGCGCTGATCGGCTGCCTGATTGGCCTGGGTAGCCTGGCCAGCAGCAGCGAACTGACCATCATGCGTGCGGCCGGTGTGTCCATCGGGCGTATCGTCTGGGCGGTGATGAAGCCCATGCTGGTGCTGATGCTGGTCGGCCTGCTGATTGGCGAATACGTGGCACCGGTCACCGAGAACAAGGCCCAGGCTGACCGCTCGCTGGCCCAGGGTGGGGGCGAGGCGCAGAGCTCCAAGCGTGGCATGTGGCATCGCCAGGGCGAGGAGTTCGTGCACATCAACGCCGTACAGCCCAACGGCCTGTTGCTGGGCGTGACCCGCTACCGCTTCGACAGCGAGCGCAAGATCCAGACGTCGAGCTTTGCCCGGCGTGCCCAGTACACCGACGATCACTGGTTGCTCAGCGACGTCAGCACGACCTTCTTCCGCGGGGACCACACCGAGGTGGTGAAGGCCCCCACCGAGCGCTGGGACGTGTCGCTGACCCCGCAACTGCTGAACACCGTGATTCTGGCGCCGGAGTCGCTGTCGATCACCGGCCTGTGGGATTACATCCACTACCTGTCGGACCAGGGCCTGAACAACGCCCGTTACTGGCTGGCGTTCTGGACCAAGGTCCTGCAGCCGATGGTGACTGCGGCACTGGTGTTGATGGCCATTTCGTTCATCTTCGGCCCGCTGCGCTCGGTGACCTTGGGCCAGCGGGTGTTCACCGGCGTGCTGGTGGGCTTCGTTTTCCGCATCGGCCAGGACCTGCTCGGGCCTTCGAGCCAGGTGTTCGGCTTCCCGCCCTTGCTGGCGGTGGTCATCCCGGCGGGCATTTGTGCCCTGGCCGGTGTGTGGTTGCTGCGCCGGGCGGGGTAATGGCTTGAGCTGGAGATAATGCTTGTCTGTTAAGCGTTACTGGGGCTGCTTTGCAGCCCTTCGCGGGCACGCCCGCTCCTACACGCTTGGCGCTGCGCGATCCCCTGTGGGAGCGGGCGTGCCCGCGAAGGGTCGCAAAGCGGCCCCAAATTACTTAACTGACAGGCATTAACCCTAGGTCGGCTTTTTCATTGGGGCCGGGCCTTTCTATTTCTTCTGTTTCGGCACACGCACCAGCTGGCTTTCGGAATAGATGTCATGCCAGCCCCGCTTGCGTTTGTCGATCAGCACCCAGAAGAAACCCAGCCCCAGGCACAACCACGACGCGATCGACACCACAAAGCGCAGCAGTGCCTGCCACAGGCTGATCGCCGAACCATCTGCGTTCTGTACCCGCACGCCCCACACCTGCATGCCCAGCGTCTGCCCGCCGTGGGTCCAGAACTTGGCGAAAAAGCCGAACAAGGCGAACAGCAGCACCGTGGACAGCAACGGGTCGCCGTCCAGTGCGCCTGCCTCGGTCAGCTCGCGCATGCGGGCTTCGCCAATGATCGCCATCTGGATCATCTTGTAGGCCCCAGCGGTCACGATCAGCAGCGCGGTGCACAACAGGAAGTCGTAGAACATCGCCGCCAGGCGTCGGCCCAGGCCGACCGGCGGAAAATCACCCTGGGGTGTGAGCAAAGGCTTGGACATGCAAAACAGCTCCAGAAGACGAAGCCGCTATTCTACGGGCAAAAAAAAGCCCCTGCACTTGGCAGGGGCTTTTGCAGTCGGGTTCGGCTTAGTCTGCAATCTGGACTTTGTCCGCTTGCATGCCTTTCTGGCCCTGCACGGCCTCGAAAGTGACCTTTTGGCCTTCTTTCAGGCTCTTGAAGCCGTTGCCTTCGATTGCGCGGAAGTGCACGAACAGATCCGGACCGCTTTCTGGGGTGATGAAACCGTAACCTTTTTCGTCATTGAACCACTTGACGGTACCGTTCTGACGTTCAGCCATTGTCTTATTTCCTATGGAGCTCGAATTTTGATGACAGTTACTTTCGCACGTTGTGTAAGCGAAAGATTACTGGGCTGGGTTGCAGGAAAGTAAGAGACGTCGAACGGGTTGTAGCAACGCTTGGCTACTGGCCCAGGTCACGAACTATTGCGACCCATGCAAACACAGTGGAATGACTCTACGCCAACTCCCGAGCGAAAAACAAGCCCTCGGCCACGCGGAAAAACGGGCCTTTTTTCACGCACCGATCACCGTCGTGCAAACGGCATGGTGGCTGGCCTGGCGCCATGTTCAAAAGTTACCGGGCAGGTTTCGGAAACGAATATGCCACGCCTGCCCGCCACCTTCACAAAGCCGATTCACCCACGGTAGTAACGTTGCGCCACGAAAGGCATTTTGCTCACTTTCAAGGCCACCTTCTTGCCACGCACCACGGCAAATAGCGCGGTGTTGATTGCCGCATGTTCGCTATCGATATAACCCATTGCAACGGGCGCCCCAAGTGTTGGGCCAAAACCGCCACTGCACACTTTGCCGACCGGTTTATCGTTGGCATCGACAATGTCCGCGCCTTCGCGTACGGGCGTGCGCTCTTGCGGCAACAGACCGACACGTTTGCGTGCCACACCGTCGCGCTGCTGGGTGTAGATGGCTTCGGCGCCCGGGAACCCACCCGCACGCTGGCCGTCGGCGCGGCGCACCTTGGAAATCGCCCACAGCAAACTGGCCTCGACTGGGGTGGTTTCGCTGTTCATGTCGTGGCCATACAGGCACAGGCCGGCTTCCAGGCGCAGCGAATCACGGGCACCCAGCCCGATCGGCTGTACTTCCGGTTCGGCCAGTAGGCGGCGGGCCAAGGCTTCGGCGGCGCCGGCCGGCACCGAGATCTCGTAGCCATCTTCGCCGGTGTAGCCCGAGCGACTGACGAAGCAGTCTTCGCCCAGCAGGTTTACCGCGCGCAACTGCATGAAGGTCATGCTCGCCACTTCCGGTGCCAGGCGCGCGAGTACATTCGCTGCCGCCGGGCCCTGGAGGGCCAGCAGCGCCCGCGCCTCGAACAGCGGCTGCACGTCGCAGTCGCTGCCGATGTGCGTTTGCAGGTGAGCCAGGTCCTGCGCCTTGCAGGCCGCGTTGACCACCAGGAACAGCTTGTCGTTGCCCAGGTTGGCAACCATCAGGTCATCAAGCATACCGCCTTGGGCATTGGTGAACATGGCATAGCGCTGCATCCCCACCGGCAGGTCGATGATGTCTACCGGCACCAGGCTTTCAAGGGCTTTGGCAGCGTTGGCACCGTGCAGGATGATCTGGCCCATGTGCGACACATCGAACAGGCCGGCCTGTTCACGGGTATGCAGGTGCTCCTTGAGGACGCCCAGCGGGTACTGCACCGGCATGTCATAGCCCGCGAACGGCACCATGCGCGCCCCCAGCTCCAGGTGCAAGGCATGCAGTGGGGTCTTGAGCAGTGTTTCGGACATCGGTGACTCCTTGCTTTCGTTAGTGGGTCAACACTCGATGATGTTGACGGCCAGGCCGCCACGGGCGGTCTCTTTGTATTTGCTTTTCATGTCGGCGCCGGTCTGGCGCATGGTGCGGATGACCTTGTCGAGCGATACGTGGTGCTGCCCGTCGCCGCGCAAGGCCATGCGCACCGCATTGATCGCCTTTACCGAGCCCATGGCGTTGCGCTCGATGCAGGGCACCTGGACCAGCCCGCCAATGGGGTCGCAGGTCAGCCCCAGGTTGTGTTCCATGCCGATTTCGGCGGCGTTCTCCACTTGCTGCACACTGCCGCCCATCACCTCGCACAGCGCCCCGGCAGCCATCGAGCAGGCCACCCCGACTTCGCCCTGGCAGCCCACCTCGGCACCGGAGATCGAGGCGTTTTCCTTGTACAGGATGCCGATGGCCGCAGCCGTGAGCAGAAAACGCACCACCCCGTCTTCGCTGGCACCGGGCACGAAGCGCATGTAGTAGTGCAGCACCGCGGGGACGATACCGGCGGCGCCATTGGTGGGCGCGGTGACCACCCGCCCGCCATAGGCGTTTTCCTCGTTCACAGCCAGCGCATACAGGTTCACCCAGTCCAGTACCGACAGGGCATCGCGCAGGCTGGCCTCCGGGTGCCGGCTGAGCTGGCGGTAAAGTGCCGGTGCCCGGCGCCTGACCTTGAGCCCACCCGGTAGAATGCCCTCATGCTGGCAGCCGGCTTCGACGCAGTCCTGCATCACTTGCCAGATGCGCAGCAGCCCGGCGCGGGTTTCTGCCTCGGGGCGCCAGGCCTGCTCATTGGCCAGCATTACCTGGCTGACCGCCAGGTTGTGCGTGGTGCAGTGGCCGAGCAGCTGTTTGGCGGTGGTGAACGGGTAGGCCAGGGCGGTGCTGTCCTCGACAATGCGGTCGTGGCCGGCGGCGGCTTCGTCAACCACGAAGCCGCCGCCCACCGAGTAGTACTCGCGGCTGCGGATTTGAAGGCCGGCGTTGTCGAATGCGCGGAAGATCATGCCGTTGGGGTGGTAGTCCAGTGGCTTGCGGATCATTGTCAGGTGCTGCTTTTCATTGAAGGCAATGGTGTGCTCGCCCAGCAGCTTGAGCTTGCCACTGCTGCGGATGGCCTGCAGGCGGGCGGGGATGCTGTCGGTATCGAGGGTGTCCGGCTGTTCGCCTTCAAGGCCGAGCAACACGGCCTTGTCACTGCCGTGGCCTTTGCCGGTGGCCCCCAGTGAGCCATACAGCTCGGCCTTGACGCTGGCCGTTTTGGCCAGCAGGCCATCACGGCGCAGCCCTTCGGCAAACCGCGCAGCGGCGCGCATCGGGCCGACGGTGTGGGAACTGGAGGGGCCGATGCCGATCTTGAACAGGTCGAAGACGCTCAAAGCCATTGCTCGTTCCCTCCAGAAAGAAAAGGCGAGTGCTGCGCACTCGATCGCCGGCAAGCCAGCGCCCACAGGTACGACGTTCCCGTGAGAGCAGGCTTCTAACAGGTGCAGCACAACCCTTGCAGGCAGTGGAGCCCTTGTGGGAGCCGGCGAGCCGGATCAGGCGTCCTGATAGCTCTCGATCGACGGGCAGGCGCACACCAGGTTACGGTCGCCGAATACGTTGTCGACGCGGCCGACCGGTGGCCAGTACTTGCCTTCCACCAGCCCAGGCAGCGGGTACACCGCCTGCTCGCGGCTGTAACCGTGGGCCCATTCGCCAACCAGCTCGGCCGCGGTATGCGGGGCGTTTTTCAGCGGGTTGTCGTCTTTGTCCAGGCTACCGTCCTCGACCGCGCGGATTTCTGCGCGGATCTGGATCATGGCGTTGCAGAAGCGGTCCAGTTCTTCCTTGGACTCGCTTTCGGTCGGTTCGATCATCAGCGTGCCGGCCACCGGGAAGGACATGGTCGGGGCGTGGAAGCCGAAGTCGATCAGGCGCTTGGCCACGTCGTCGACGCTGATGCCGCTGGTGTCCTTCAGTGGGCGCAGGTCGAGGATGCATTCGTGTGCCACCAGGCCATTGCCGCCGCTATACAGGACAGGATAGTGCTCTTCCAGGCGGCGGGCGATGTAGTTGGCGTTGAGGATCGCCATCTGCGACGCACGCTTGAGGCCGGCACCGCCCATCATGCGGATGTACATCCAGGTGATCGGCAGAATGCTGGCGCTGCCGAACGGCGCGGCGCACACCGCACCCTGGGTGTTTTGCAACTGCGCATGGCCGGGCAGGAACGGCGCCAGGTGCGACTTGACGCCAATCGGACCCACCCCCGGGCCGCCGCCACCGTGCGGAATGCAGAAGGTCTTGTGCAGGTTCAGGTGCGACACGTCGCCGCCGAACTTGCCCGGCGCGCACAGGCCGACCATGGCGTTCATGTTGGCGCCGTCGATGTACACCTGGCCACCGTTGTCGTGAATGATCGCGCAGATTTCGCCGATCGCTTCTTCGAACACGCCGTGGGTCGATGGGTAGGTGATCATGATCGCGGCCAGGCGCTCGCGGTGTTCGATGGCTTTGGCGCGCAGGTCCTCGACATCGACGTTGCCGCGGGCGTCACAGGCGGTAACCACCACACGCATGCCGGCCATGTTGGCGGTAGCGGGGTTGGTGCCGTGGGCCGACGAGGGGATCAGGCAGATGTCGCGGTGGCTTTCGCCACGGCTGCGGTGGTAGGCACGTATGGCCAGCAACCCGGCGTACTCGCCCTGCGAGCCGGCGTTGGGCTGCAGCGACACGGCATCATAGCCGGTAGCAGCGCACAACATTGCTTCCAGCTCGGTGGTCATCTGCAGGTAGCCCTGGCTTTGCTCGGCCGGCGCAAAGGGGTGCAGGTTGCCGAACTCGGCCCAGGTCACCGGGATCATTTCGCTGGCTGCGTTCAGCTTCATGGTGCAGGAGCCCAGCGGGATCATGCTGCGGTCCAGCGCCAGGTCCTTGTCGGCCAGGCGGCGCAGGTAGCGCATCAGTTCGGTTTCGCTGTGGTAGCGGTTGAATACCGGGTGTTCGAGGATGGCCGACTGGCGCAGCAGGGCCGCGGGCAGCAGCGAACCGGTGCTGGCAGCCAGCGCGGCGAAGTCTGGCAGGGGCTGGTTGCCGGCGAACAGTTGCCACAGGGCCTGCACGTCAGCCTGGGTGCTGGTTTCGTCCAGCGACAGGCCCAGGTGGGCGACGTCGACCTGGCGCAGGTTGATACCTTGGGCGCGGGCCTGCTCATGCAGGCTGGCAGTGGCGGTGCCGGTGGCCAGGGTCAAGGTGTCGAAGGTTGTTGCACCGACCACTTGCAAACCCAGGCGGTTCAGGCCGGCTGCCAGAACCGCGGTCAGCGCATGGGTGCGCTCGGCGATGCGCTTGAGGCCGGCCGGGCCGTGGTACACGGCGTACATGCTGGCGATATTGGCCAGCAGCACCTGGGCGGTGCAAATGTTGCTGGTGGCCTTCTCGCGGCGGATGTGCTGCTCGCGGGTTTGCATGGCCAGGCGCAGCGCGGTCTTGCCGAAGCGATCGATCGACACGCCGACCAGCCGGCCTGGCATGTCGCGCTTGAAGGCGTCACGGGTGGCGAAGTAGGCCGCGTGTGGGCCGCCGAAGCCCAGGGGCACGCCAAAGCGCTGGGCGCTACCGATGGCCACGTCGGCATCGAACTCACCCGGTGGGGTCAGCAGGGTCAGGGCCAGCAGGTCGGCTGCCACGGCGACCAGCGCGTTGGCAGCATGGAAGCGCTGCACCACTTCCCGGTAGTCGAACACCTCGCCATTGCTGGCCGGGTATTGCAGCAGCGCGCCGAAGAAGGCACTGGCATCGCCCAGCTCGCGTTCGTCGCCGACCACCACGTCGATGCCCAACGGCTCGGCGCGGGTGCGCAGCACGTCCAGGGTTTGCGGGTGGCAGTGCACCGACGCGAAGAAGCTGTGGCTGGTCTTGTTCTTCGACAGGCGCTTGCAGAAGGTCATGGCCTCGGCTGCGGCGGTCGCTTCGTCGAGCAGCGAAGCGTTGGCGATCGGCAGGCCGGTGAGATCGCTGATCAGGGTCTGGAAGTTCAGCAACGCTTCCAGGCGGCCCTGGGAGATTTCCGGCTGGTAGGGCGTGTAGGCGGTGTACCACGCCGGGTTTTCCAGCAGGTTGCGCAGGATGGGGGCCGGGGTGTGGGTGTTGTAGTAGCCCTGGCCGATGAAGCTCTTGAACAGCTGGTTCTTGCCGGCGATGGCCTTGAGTGCTGCCAGCGCGTCGGCTTCACTCTGGCCGTCGTGCGCGCCGAGCACGCTGGTGCCCTTGATGCTGTCGGGGATGACCGCCGCGGTCATGGCGTCCAGCGATTCGAAACCGAGGGCGGCGAGCATGGCCTGCTCGTCGGCGGTGCGCGGGCCGATGTGTCGGGCGATGAATTCGTTGGCAGTGCTGAGGTTGATGGTCATGGCGCAGTCCTCAGGCTTCAGCGTTGGCTTTGATCAGGCGGTCATAGGCGTCCTGGTCGAGCAGGGCGCTGACTTCGCTGATGTTGGCCGGGGTGAAGCGGAAGAACCAGCCTTCGCCCATGGGGTCTTCGTTGACCAGCTCCGGGCTTGAGTCGAGCTGTGCGTTGACTGCAACCACCTCGCCGGTCAAGGGCATGTACACGCCGCTGGCAGCTTTCACCGACTCGACGGTGGATGCTTCGCTGCCTTTCTCGTACTGCTGCAACTCGGGCAGTTGCACGAACACCACATCGCCAAGGGCGTTCTGGGCGAAGGCGGTGATGCCCACGGTGACACTGCCATCGGCTTCGACGCGCAGCCATTCGTGATCTTCGGTGAAACGCAACTCGCTCATGCGGAATCCTCGGGCGTTGGGCGCGGTGTGCCCGCGCTCTTGGGTCGGGATTCCCATAGCAATAATGCGGCCAATTTCAAAAAAGGCTTATAAAACAATAAGTTAAATTTTTATTGAGACGCTCGATTTTTGGCGTTGGAACGAAAACGCTACATTGCACGCGGGTTGAAAAAGCGTTTCTCTATCAAACCCTTGTATAACCGCATGCGTACACCGATGTAGCGTTTTCGATACGTTGTAATCAAAGCGTTACAGTGCAGCGGCGCCTGTTTGGCAGGTTACTGCCAACCCCATAGTCGGGCGACGCCACAGGTACGGTAAAGGGCATCAACCTGCCATGAACAGCGGCAGTGCCAGATAGAGTTTGATCACGATGACATTGATGATGTCGATGAAGAACGCCCCCACCATGGGCACCACCAGAAAGGCAATGTTCGAAGCGCCGTAGCGCTGGGTCACTGCCTGCATGTTGGCAATGGCAGTGGGCGTGGCCCCCAGGCCAAATCCGCAATGGCCGGCAGCCAATACGGCTGCATCGTAATTACGACCCATGACCCGGAACGTCACGAAAATTGCGAACAGCGCCATGACCAGTGTCTGTGCGGCCAATAATGCGAAGAACGGCAAGGCCAGGGCTGCCAGGTCCCATAGTTTGAGCGACATCAAGGCAATGGCCAGGAACAGCGACAAGCTGACATTGCCCAGTACCGAAACTTCCCGTTCGAACACACGGTAGAAGCCGAATGCGGATAGCCCATTGCGCAGCAATACACCCACGAACAGCACACACACAAACGTCGGCAGTTCGAATGCAGTTCCTTTGAGTGCGCCATTGAGCAAAGAACCGGCAAGCAGGCTTACCGCAATCAGCGCCAGTGTTTCTACAAATGAAAACGATGTTATCAGGCGCTCTTTGTCAGGCCGCTCGAAACCCTGGGGCAGTTGCGGCAGTTCCTCATCGGCCCCCGGCGTTTTCACCCGCTTGATCAGCAGCCGGGCAACCGGCCCGCCGATCAGGCCGCCCAGCACCAGCCCGAAGGTGGCCGAGGCCATCGCCAGTTCCGCAGCCGAGGCCAGGCCGAACTTTTCGCTGAACGTGGCGCCCCAGGCGGCGCCGGTGCCGTGGCCGCCGGACAGGGTGATCGAACCGGCCAGCAGGCCCATCAATGGGTCCAGCCCCAATGCCGAGGCCAGGCCGATGCCCATGGCGTTCTGCACCAGCAACAGGCTGGTGACCACCAGCAGGAAGATCACCACCACACGGCCGCCTTTTTTCAGGCTGGCAAAGTCTGCGCTCAAGCCGATGGTGGCGAAGAAGGCCAGCATCAAGGGTGTTTGCAGTGAGGTATCGAACTGCACCTGCACATCGAAACTGCGCAACGCCAGCAGGGCAAAGGCGACGACCAGGCCACCGGCAACGGGTTCCGGAATATTGTAGACGCGCAACAAACCAATCCGTGCAACCAGCCCGCGCCCCAATAACAGGACGAGAGAGGCGGCTACAAGTGTCCCGTAAAAATCGAGTTCAAACATCAGGTGCTCTCGTTATATCCAGTAGCGAACCACGCTCCGCACTTGGGCGGATCAGTGGGATGACAAGTGGCAATACACCGTCATCATTCTACGAGGCATATGTGGGAGAGTATCTTTCACTCGCGTAGGAAAGGTCTGAACAACTACCGGGTTATTGCAACGACTATCAGCCTTTGCCGGGTATTCCATATTTACGCAGGCGCTGGGCAATGGCGGTGTGCGAAGTGTGCAAGCGCGCAGCCAGTTGCCGGGTGGAGGGGTAGCTGGCGTACAGACGTTGCAGCAGCTCACGCTCGAAATCGCCCACGGCTTGCTCCAGGCTGGCCACTTCGCCATCTTGCCCGCGCGCCACCGAGGTGCCGGCGATGTCCAGGTCACCGATGTCCACCAGGTTGCTTTCGCAGATGGCCGCCGCACGGAAAATCACGTTCTGCAGTTGGCGCACGTTGCCCGGCCACGGGTTGGCCAGCAGCGCCGAATGGGTGGCCGGGGTCAACCGGCAGGCTGGGCGCTGGATCTGCGTGCAGGCCTGCTGCATGAAGAAGTGCGCCAGCATCAGGATGTCCTGGCCGCGGTCGCGTAGGGGCGGTACCTGCAGGTTGAGCACATTCAGGCGGTAGAACAGGTCTTCGCGGAAGCTGCCTTCGGCCACCATGCGCTCCAGGTCGCGGTGGGTGGCGCTGATGATGCGCACATCGACCTTCACTTCGCGGTCGCCGCCCACCCGGCGGAAGCTGCCGTCACTGAGGAAGCGCAGCAGCTTGGCCTGCAGGTACGGTGACATTTCGCCGATCTCATCCAGAAACACCGTGCCCTGGTTGGCCAGCTCCATGAGCCCCGGCTTGCCGCCGCGTTGCGCGCCGGTGAAGGCGCCGGGGGCGTAGCCGAACAGCTCGCTCTCGGCCAGGCTCTCGGGCAGGGCGGCGCAGTTCAGCGCCAGGAACGGTGCCGCCTGGCGGCTGCTGATGGCATGGCAGGCGCGGGCCACCAGCTCTTTGCCGGTGCCGGTTTCGCCATGCACCAGCAGCGGCGCATCGAGTGCGGCAACGCGCATGGCGCGTGCCTTGAGGGTACGGATGGCCGGTGACTCGCCCAGCAGGGCGTCGAAGCCCTCGGCGTGGTCGTGGTGCAGGGCCGACAGGCGTTCGCCCATGCGCGATGGCGGGTAAAGCGTCAGCAGGCCACCGGCGTTGGTAATGGGCATGGCATCGAGCAGCAGGCTGTGGCCGTTCAGTTGCATCTCGCGCATGGGCAGGTGGAAGTTGTTGTCCAGCAGCGCCTGCAGCAGCCCGGCGTCGCCGAACAGCTCGCCCACCGAGCGCCCGGCCGATTCGCGGCCGCACAGCTCGATCAGCGCCGGGTTGGCCAGCAACACCTTGCCGGCGCTGTCCACGGCCAGGACCGGGTCGCTCATCGCTGCCAGCAACGCATCCAGTTGCAGGTGCCGACGTTGCCCGGGAAGGATGTCGACCACGTCCACCGACTGTACCCCGTGCACTTCGAACAGTGCGTCGTGCAGCTCTTCGAGCACCGCGGGGCTGAGCGTCGGGGCGTCGATGTAGACGTTCGGCGGGACCATCTCCACGGCGTCCAGGTTGAGGTTGCGGGCACCGAGCAGGGCTAGCACTTCCTGAGTGATGCCGACGCGGTCGATGAAGCTGACGTGGATGCGCATGGGAACGTAGAGGGTGGTGGCCGGGGAGGGCGGTAGTATGCCTCAACATCGCCGGGGCCGCCTTGCGGCCCATCGCAGGCAAGCCAGCTCCCACAGGGATCGCGTCAGGGCTGATAGGTGTTTGTCACAAGATATGCAGCGCCTGTGAGATCGAGCGCCGCCCGCGCGGCGCATCGCGAGCTGCGCTCGCTCCTTGTATGTTGTGACTGGCCTGGCGGGAGAAGTTATTCTCGTCAGGCTGAAGAAGCACTTCCG